>CAYFXP010000263.1:0-2274 GCA_964346935.1 uncultured Syntrophobacterales bacterium | reverse complement strand
GCCATCATCGCCATGGGTGTACCCGAGAAAGTTCCACCGCCGATATTGACGCGTTCCCATTTATTGGGCCTTGCCCTGTGATCGCACATATCCATGACGTCCTTTCTTCCGGCCACAATCCCCATGGGCATTCCTCCTCCGGCTACCTTCCCCAGGGTGGTTAAATCGGGCTTTATTCCGAACTCCTCCTGTGCCCCCCCGAGGGATAGCCTGAGGCCCGTGATGATCTCATCAAAGACGAGCAATGCCCCTACTCTCTGCGTCGCCTCCCTGAGCGCCTTCAGGTAATCTATATCGGCTGGGATGAATCCAGTTCCGGGGACGGGTTCCAAGATGACCCCGGCCAAATCATCGGCGTCTTCATCGATGGCCTTCAGGGCTACCTCGATGTCATTGAAGGGAAGCATCTTCGTGTACGCCGAGGTCTCGGGCAAGAGGCCGAGGCTTTCCGGCCGATCCAGGGGAGGGTTAATCCTGCTTATGAGATCGGGATTGGGCCCGTGCCAGCCCCCATCTACTTTGAGGATCACCTTACGATCCGTATACCCCCTCGTTAGCCTGACGGCATACATGGTGGCCTCAGTACCAGTACAACAGAATCGGACCTTCTCGGCCGACGGGATGATATTGCAGAGCACCTCCGCGTACTCTACCTCGCGCTCGTTGACCATTCCAACATGGAGGCCATTGGAGAGCTCTCCGGCCAGTTCATCGATGATAAAGTCAGGGGCATGGCCGGTTATGCGCGCATAGTGGGCCATCCAAAGATCCACGTACTCGTTTCCATCCACGTCCCAAAACTTCGAGCCCTTTGCCCTGACGGCATAAACGGGATAGGGCCAGTAATACCTGAAGGAGTGGCTAATCCCCCCGGGCAACACACGCTCCGCCCTTCCAAAAAGCGCCTGGGAATGGGGGCTCAAACCCCGATACCTCTCCAACACCTCTTCTATCTTTCCGGCCTTAGCATCCTTTGTCATCTTGCCACCTCTCTCTTCAAATCACTGCCTCTTCTATGACCAACTTTCCTGACTCGAATCGATCTATGCCGAGGCAGGTCACATCGATGGTCTCGTATCTCCCCAATCGGATAACCTCTGAAAGCGCCTTTCCAACGGCGGGTGCCTGCTGAAGGCCATGTCCGCTGAAACCAACCGCCATGTAGAATCCCTTCACCTCGGGGTGTTCGCCCAAGATGGCGTTATGATCCAGGCGGTTCTCCGCATAGAGGCCTGCCCATCCCCCCTGCAGCCTCAAGCGATCGAGGAGCGGAATCCTATGGGCGAGTTGCGGCCAGATTTCGTCGTAGAAGAAAGTTCTCTCCCAGGTAAAGTTAACCCCGATGGGTTCGTCCTCATTGGATTTCCCCGTGAGAATCCTCCCTCCGGTCTCGGTCCTGAAATAGAGACCGGTGGTATCGATGGTCAGAGGGACTTCATAGTCGAACTCCTTGGGCGGTATGCATTCATACACCATTCGCCTCAAGGGGTCCACCGGTATATTGACACCTGCCATCTTCCCCACCTCTCGAGCAAAAGGGCCCGCCGCATTTATGGTGATCGGGGCCTGAATCCATTCCCCCCCTCTCGTCTTGACCCCCTCGAGCTTATTGGACTTCACTGCAATTTCCACTGCCTCGTCGTTGATATATCGGGCTCCCAGGGACTTGGCCTTTCTCGCGAAGCCACTAAGAACCCCATGGGGATCTAGGTATCCATCCCTGAGCCCGAAGGTGGCTCCTACCACGCCCTCAAGGTTAATATGCGGAACGATTTCCAAGATCTCATGTGGCTTGAGAAGCCGAACTTCCATGCCCTGGGAAGTCTGAAACTCATGGAGCCTCTTCATGACCGACCACTTATCCTTCCTGCCCAAGAAGAGATACCCCCGCTGACGGAAATCCGCATGGGCTCTCTCCCCCTCAACCTCCATGAGCTCGTCGAACTGCTCATAAAAAGGCACGCTATAGCGCGCAATGTCGATGTTCACCTTAGTCCCGAACTGTTGTCGTATGCCTCCTACGCTCAGAGCCGTAGAGGAATGTTCGTACGTGGGGTCTCTCTCCAGAACGAGCACCCTACCATTGAATCCGTCGTTCAGGAGGTTGTAGGCGATGCTCGAGCCCATCACCGCACCACCGATAATCACTACATCCGCGATCTCCATGGAATCCCTCTGGTTGAAGCCAGTTTATTATCACTGTGGCCTTACTTGCAAGTCCATACTATAATATAAGCCTTAAATAGTTGCGCCAAATCCTAAACCCGAAGCACT
>CAYFXP010000262.1:0-5504 GCA_964346935.1 uncultured Syntrophobacterales bacterium | reverse complement strand
GTCTGCGAACTGCACGATTGCTTCAGCATTGCCAGCCTTATTGCCGCGGAAAGCCTCGGCTTTTTCGATTTTGGCACGTCCGGTGAGGCCTGGATGAAGGGCGAGGCCGATATCGGCGGGAAAGTGGCCATCAACCCTTCCGGCGGTCTCAAGGCGAAAGGGCATCCCATCGGTGCCACGGGCGTGGGGCAGGTGTACGAGATCGTTCATCAATTACGGGGCGACGTGAAAGAGGGCCAAAGGCAGGTAAGGAATGCTGAGATAGGGCTTGCTCACAATGTGGGAGGGTCCGGGGGAACTGCGGTAGTCCACATTCTAAAAAGATGAGGGGTCAGCGAATGGGCATCGGTATTATCGGGTATGGAGCATATCTGCCGAAATACAGGATAAAGGCCGAAGAGTATGCGAGGGCATGGGGGAACTTCTCTGCACCAGGGGTGATGGAGAAGTCAGTGCCCGGCTATGATGAAGACGTCGTCACAATAGCCATTGAGGCCGCTCGTAATGCGATCAACTACTCGGGAGTAGATCCGGCTTCTATTGGAACCCTCTATTTGGCTACGACTTCGGGCCCCTACGGGGAAAAGCCCTTATCGAGCACCCTCGTGGCCGCGCTTATAGGAAGTGAAGAGGTGCGGACCGCTGACTTCATGGGGTCTACCAAGGCGGGG
The DNA here is from genome assembly GCA_964346935.1 of uncultured Syntrophobacterales bacterium. Taxonomy (GTDB): domain Bacteria; phylum Desulfobacterota; class BSN033; order WVXP01. The sequence continues at coordinate 4,833 of CAYFXP010000262.1, read as the reverse complement.
ACGTCTGCGCTCCTGGGATGCTTTGACAGAATTGTTGCTGAGGGAAAAGGACTCGGCCTCGTGGTGGCATCGGATATTCCCCTGGGTCCCCTGGACAGGGCGAGCGAGCATCCCCTCGGCGCCGGTTCAGCCGCATACCTCATCGGAGAAGGAGACCCCATAGCCATCCTCGAGGGATCTTACTCAATGAGCATTGAAACCCTGGGGGAGAGGTTTCGGCGTGGGGGGGAGCTCTACACGAGGGACCTGGAGCTCAGGGTGAACTTCATGGAGCAATGCCTTCAGAAATCCATCGATGAGTTCCTGAACAAATTGGACCTCACCCCCGAAAACGTCAACCACCTCGTTCTTCAACAGCCCGATGCCACAAAGTCCCTTAAGGCGATGAACAGATTTGGCTTTTCCAAGGAAGCCCTTGGTCTTGGAATGATCGCAGCCTATACCGGGGACACGGGTGCTGCATCTCCTCTCCTGTCCCTGGCCCATGTTCTGGATAATGCGCGAGGATCCGAGAGGATAGTCGTTGCCTCGTATGGCTCGGGGAGCGATGCATTCAGCCTGCTCGTGCAGGACGAAATAGTCCAAAGGAGGGCACAATCCCCCGGAGTCCCAAAGGTCAAGGACTATCTTGAGAAGAAGGAATTTGTGGATTACGTGACCTACCTTAAATTCAAGAAGTACCTCTCGAGCTTCAAGAGCTAGGAGGGATCATGGGATCGTATATCTCCCTTCCCAATTATCTGAATACCATTGAGCAGAGGTACAGGTTAGTAGGAAAGAGATGCCAAGAGTGCGGGACAATATTCTTCCCGCCCCGGCTCATCTGTTACGAATGTGGCCAGAGGAAGATGGAGGACATTAAGCTGAGCGGAAATGGCACGATTCTCACGTATACCGTAATCGCCAGAGGAGGGGGTCCCACTGAGTTTGATGACCTTCAGAACATGACCGGGGATTATGCGGTTGCCCTCGTTGAATTGGAGGAAGGGCCGAGGGTCGTTGGCCAGATGACATACTGTGAACCGAGGGATTTGAAGATCGGGCAGAAGGTGAAGACGGTGTTCAGGGTCCTCTACGAACAGGAGGGGGTCATACGGTATAGTTACAAGTTTCAGCCCACTACTTAAAGCGCCCCTCAGAATAGGGTTGGCTTAACAAGTTCCTCGATCGAGATCTCTGAAAAATCGGGAAAACGAGCTCTGAGCGAGAAACCATAAAGTGGTGCGGTCTTGCAGTGCTACGGTATTGCGGTCAGCGGGCGAGCAGGGCGGCATTGCGGAGCGCTTGTTGCCCGGGTTCCCCGGAGGAACATTAAAAGAATTTTGGTTAACCATTCTTAATGAAGCGAAACGGTCACAAATCCATCTGTCTGAGCCCGGGGGGCGAGTTTTGGCTTTGCAGTGGAACGAGCTTTAGAATGGTCCAAAATTATTTTCAGTGAGCGAAGGGGAATTCGGGCAACAGACCATTCACGTTTTTGGAGACTGAGAATCTTCTCCCCCCTTTTGGGAAGGGACTCCGTTGGCGAAGATGAACTTCTCAATGGCTTTAAAGTATTGTTCCATTCCCACCACCATCAGGTCGTTGTGATTGGCATCGGGAATGATCACCAGTTCCTTCTCCTTCGCCCCTGAGGCACTGTGCAACTGAACCCCCTCATCCACGGGAATGATATGGTCGTACTGGGAATGGATGATCAGGGTGGGAATGGAAATTGCCCGGATCTTTCTAAGGTTGAAGGACCCTACTTCTTCCCTCGCTCCCTTGACGAAGACGCCAAACCGTGAGAGGAGCCCAAGGGCATCGGCAAAACCGCTCTCAACGATCAACCCTTTCAATTGTTCTTGGTAATGGAGGGCGAGTTCAATGGCCGACGCGCTTCCGAGGGAGCGGCCCATGAGAAAGAGGGGTCCTGTCATTCCCGTTTCCGCCAGAATTTCCTTGAAACCCTGGAAGACCTTGTGGGCATCGCGAATCATGCTCGTCGCGGTGGGATGTCCTCCACTTATTCCATATCCCCGATAATCGGCCACAAAGAGGTTGATTTTCCTCCGGTTGTATTGGGGTGCAATCGGGTCATAATCGCTGGCGATCTCCCCGTTGCCGTGGAAATAGAGGATGTTCGGGGAATCCGGGCCGATCCTATAGAACTTGCAGCCAATGGATATGTCTTCGTCCACTTCTAAAAGATGAACCGATGCATTGGAAGGTGAGGGACTCCCTGGAAAATCCCTGCGGGGGTAGAACATGATCTGGAGCACATGGGGCTGGTCAAAAATCGAAAGATCGCTCTCGTCCTTTTCCATGGCCTTACGCCTCCGAGCTTGGTCGTTTCACCCCAAAAGGCACTGTTCCGAGATGGGAATGCTTCGTTACGCCGTCCCCCACTCTCGTACTTGTCCACCCAAAGGGGGTTTTGCTATGCTTAACCGTATCCAATAGATTTCGCAAGGAATAGTAGTAAAAAACCCCCAATGGATTCAAGAGGTAAAGCAGACGATGGGACGAAAATCAAAAAGGAATGGTAATTACAGGAAGATACACCGAATGTCCATCGAGCAACAAGGACAATTCTGGAAACGGGCCTCGGAAAACCTCCACTGGTTCAAGGAGTGCGATAAGGTTCTGGACGATTCCAATCCCCCCTTCTATCGGTGGTTTGTGGGGGGCAAGACCAACCTCTGTTACAACGCCGTGGACAGGCATGCCCTTGGGGCCAAACGCGGACAGGCTGCGGTGATCTGGGAGAGCCCCGAGACGGGGCAGTCCAGGATCTTCACCTACTTTCAGCTCTATCGGGAGGTTAACCGGTTCGCCGGTGTATTGAAGAGCCTCGGCATCGAGGCAGGGGATCGGGTGATCATCTACATGCCCATGGTAGTTGAAGCCGTGGTGGCCATGCTTGCCTGTACCCGAATCGGAGCCATTCACTCCGTCGTCTTTGCTGGATTCAGCGTGGATTCCCTGGCCGAGAGGATTGACGACGCGAAACCAAAACTCCTCATTACCGCCGAGGCCGGCAAGAGGAAGGGAAAAGTGGTTGACCTGAAGGAAATCGTGGACAGAGCCCTCGGTGCTGTCGAATCAAAAGTCGAACGCGTGATCGTCCTCAACAGAGGTATCAAGGAATTTCCCATTGACGAGAAGAGAGACCTCTTGTGGGATAGGGCCCTCGAAGAACTGGGCCAGGATTACGTCGAGCCCGTTCCCCTTGAGAGCGCGCATCCCTCCTACATCCTCTACACCTCGGGAACAACTGGGAAGCCGAAAGGCGTGGTCAGGGATACGGGAGGGTATATGGTTGCCCTTTACAATTCCATGGAGCAGATCTACGACGCGGGAGAGGGGGACATCTATTGGTCAACCTCGGATATCGGATGGGTCGTGGGCCACAGCTACATCGTCTACGGGCCTTTGCTCAAGGGAGTACCTACCATCGTCTTCGAGGGGACCCCCGACCATCCGGATCCCGGCGTCTGGTGGAGGGTGGTGGAGAAGTACGGCGTAACGATAATGTTCAGCGCGCCCACGGCCCTTCGAATTTTGAGGAAGTATCCCGCCGACTGGATAATGAACAGGGATCTCAGTTCCCTGAGGTATCTCTTTCTGGCGGGAGAGCCCCTTGACGAGCCTACATGGAAATGGGCCACGGATGCCCTCGGAACCTGCATCATCGACCACTATTGGCAGACCGAGAGCGGTTGGCCGATGCTGTCCAACATGCCCGGGATCGAACTGCTCCCCATTAAGCCCGGTTCCCCCACAAAACCGGTAGTCGGATATCACCTGGAGGTCGTCAACGACAGTGGGGACGTTATGGATCCGGGGGTAAAGGGGTATCTCGTCTGCCGGCCTCCACTTCCCCCCGGGAACCTGCTCACCCTCTGGGGGGACGACCAGCGCTACTTGGACTCCTACTGGGGACAGTTCCCCGATAAAATGCTCTACAGCACAGGAGATTTCGCCATCGAGGACAAGGAGGGATACTTCTGGGTTTTGGGCAGAGCCGACGAGGTCATCAATGTGGCGGGCCACAGGTTGGGCACCAGGGAGGTCGAGGAAGTCCTCTCCTCTCACCAGGCCATGGCAGAGGTTGTCACAGTGGGCGTGAAGGACGAATTGAAGGGACAGGCCATCGTCGCCTTCGCCGTGTTGAAGGAAGGGGCCGAGGCTTCCGAGGCAGTCAGGGGTGAACTCGTAGGCCTCGTCAGGGAGAAGATTGGGGCCGTGGCTGCCCCCAGGGAGGTGCACTTCGTCAAAATGCTCCCCAAGACCCGGAGCGGAAAGGTCATGCGCCGGGTGATCAAGGCAGTGGCGGAGGGGATGGAAATCGGCGACATCAGCACAATAGAGGACGGCGCCAGCGTGGACGAGATCGCCAAGGCCATAGAAAGCTTCAAGGCCGAATTGACAGGCCGAACGAGAGGGGTTGGATGAAAAGGTGAGGGACTCCAGATTGGTTTAGAGATATCAGTGCGGAGGAACCAAAATAGGGAGGTAACACCAATGGAGAAGAAGTGTGTCGTATCATTGAGGGATGCGGTAACCGGGGTATTGCACGGTGGAGCGGGAACCTTTCGCATTCTCATCGATGAGGAGAGTAGCGGTGCCAAGAACTTTTCGTTGTTGGTAAACACGATGAAAGCGGGGGTTGAGGGCTCTGAGCACAAGCACGAAGGAGAGCATTGCTTTTACATACTTTCCGGCAGAGGAACGATGTACATCGATGGCAGACCTGTCAAGTGAAAGCTATTTTGCGAATGCTAACGAATTCTGCGACAAAATCCAGAGGGAAAATGCCTGTTTTTATCCTTGATGGCTAGGATGTGGGGC
>CAYFXP010000261.1:0-11954 GCA_964346935.1 uncultured Syntrophobacterales bacterium | reverse complement strand
TCGATTCCCGCAGCACTGACGGGATTTTTCTTCGAGGAGACCTTTTCCCGTCTTTTCGGCTCCCCGCTGTTTGTCGGCTTCATGCTCATGGTGACGGGGACCGTTCTATGGTTTACGAGGAGGAGGCCCTCTGATTCCAAGGGCATTGACGAAACGGGGGTGATTGACGCCCTCATTGTGGGGCTGGGTCAGGGTTTCGCCATCACGCCCGGTATTTCGCGCTCGGGAATCACCATCTCCTTTGGCCTCTTGAGGGGAATGGAGAGGGAGTGGTCGGGGAAGTTTTCTTTTCTATTGGCCATTCCGGCCATCATTGGGGCCCTCATATTGGAGTTTAATATGCCATCGGAGATAGCCAAGGAGGAACTATTCTCCATTTTAGCGGGAACCGTTGTGGCCATCGCCGTGGGTTATGTGTCCCTGAGGACATTGATGAATGTGGTGAAGAGGGGAAATCTGGCCCTTTTCTCATACTATTGTTGGGGGGCAGGAGCGCTGAGCATATTTCTGTTCATGCGTTGGTATTAGGTATAGAGCCTTGTAATGAGCCAGTTTGATGGAAAAATGAGAAGACGCGCTGGGCGGCCTTTCTGTTCATTGTGGGAACCGATTCCAACTCCTCCAAGGAGGCTTCCCTGATCTTCTTCACGCTCTTAAAGTGTCGGAGGAGGTTCTTCTTTCTCTCGGCACCAATGCCGGGGATCTCGTCCAGGAGGGAATGAAAATCACCTTTGCGCCTCAGTTTCTTGTGGTAGGTGATGGCAAAACGGTGGGATTCATCCCTGAGATGTTGTAACAAGTGGAGTGCGGGAGATGTTCTTGCCAGGGAAACGGGTTCCTTTCGTTTCGGGAGGAAGATCGTCTCCCCTTTTCTCTCGATGGTGGGGGCGTGTCCCCTTTGGACTCGGTCTTTGGCCAATCCGATGATGTCGACCCCATCGATGTCCAGCTCTTTTAAGACAGCGAGCGCGACGTTCATTTGCCCCTTCCCCCCATCGACCATGACTAAATCGGGTAACTCCCCCTCTCGCAGTGCGCGTTGGTACCGCCTGGTCAGGATTTCGTACATCTTCCCATAATCATCTGTCCCCACGGAGGATCTAATCCGAAAGTGGCGATACTTGGATTTAAGGGGTTCTCCCCCTTCGAAGACCACCATGGAGCCAACCGCCGCCCCTCCCTTGATATCGGAGATGTCGAAGGCCTCGATTCTCGTCGGAAAACGATTGAGGCGGAGCTTTTCCTGAAGTAGTCGCAAGATCTGTTCGGGATCGGCTTCAAGCCGTGTTTTGGCGTGGAGCGCCTTTTCGGCGTTATCCATCGCCATTCGGACGAGATGAAGTCGATCCCGTCTTTTCGGCACCATGAGCTTTACCTTCCTGCCTTTCTTCTCCGTCAGCCACTGCTCAATCAGCTCGTGGTCCTGAACGGGAAGAGGGAGGAGAATCTCCTGGGGAATGAACTTGCCCTCCCCGTAGAACTGATTGATAAAGGAGGAGATGATCTCCTCATCAGGCCATTTCTGATGGGAGAGGCTGAAGAAGCGTCCCCCCATTAACATTCCGTTTCGAACGAAGAGGGCTTGAACCCCAATTCCCCCATCCCGGTGAAAACCGATGACGTCTTGGTCGAGAAATACCTTGGAGACGATGTGCTGTTTTTCGATAACCTTCTCTATGGAGTGAATTTGGTCGCGAATCGTGGCTGCCCCCTCGAAGTCGAGAAGATCGGACTTCTCCTTCATCCTCCCCTTGAGGATACGAATGAGCTCTTTTCCCTTCCCTCGGAGAAAAAGGCGAATCTCCTTGACGATCTTCCCATACGTATGGGAATCAACCTTCCCCGCGCACGGGGCAAGACATCGTTCCATCTGATAGTTGATGCAGGGGCGTGTGCGGTTCTTAAACTTGGCATCCTTGCAGCTTCTCAGGGGAAAAACCTTATGGATGAGCTTGAGGGTGTTTCTGACGGCTAGAGCGGAGGGAAAGGGCCCGAAATAGAGGGAGCCGTCTTTCTTGATCCTGCGGACGATCATCAACCTGGGGAAGGGTTCCTCGATGGTGAGCCGAAGGCAGATATAATTCTTGTCATCCTTGATCTTGACGTTATAACGGGGCTTGTGTTTCTTGATGAGGTTATTCTCAAGGATCAACGCGTTCTTTTCCGACTCCGTGACCAGGTAGTCCACATCGGCAATCTTGCTGATAAGGCTCCGGGTTTTGGCATCCCTTTCATCGAATCTCTGGAAATAGGAGCGCATTCGGTTTCGCAGGTTTTTGGCCTTTCCGACGTAAAGGATTGCCCCTTTGGGGTCCTTGAGCAAGTAGACCCCCGGCGATTCGGGTAGAAGCTGTATTTTATTCTCAACGTTCATTGCTTCAGTGCTGAAGTGACCATGTCACCTCTCAGCTCTGCTTCCTGGAGGTGGCGGATTCGATCTCTCAAGAGCGCCGCCCTTTCGAAATCGAGCTCTTGGGCTGCCTCCCGCATCTCCTTTTTCAATTTCTTGACCACCTTAGGGATTTCCTTTGGGGAGCTGTACTCATCACGAGCCTCCGCAACCAGGGGAACGGTGTAATAATCCGCCTCGTATATGGAGGAGAGGATATTCTTAATGGACTTCCTGATGCCGATAGGCGTGATATTATGGACTCGGTTAAATTCCTGTTGAATCTTCCTCCTTCTCCGGGTTTCCTCCAAAGCCATGGCCATGGAGTGGGTAACTTGATCCGCGAACATGATGACGCTTCCGGAGATATTTCTCGCCGCTCTTCCGCAGGTCTGAATGAGCGATCTCGTCGACCGCAAAAATCCTTCCTTGTCCGCATCAAGGATGGCAACCAAGGAAACCTCGGGAATGTCCAGGCCCTCCCGCAGGAGGTTGACCCCAATCAGGACATCGAATTTTCCGAGCCTGAGATCCCGTATGATGTCGACCCGTTCGAGGGTATCGATCTCCGAATGGAGGTATTTGACCCGAAGGCCGAGGTCGGCGTAGTATTCGGTGAGGTCCTCTGCCATTCTCTTGGTCAACGTGGTGACCAGGACCCTCTGGCCCTTCTCAATGCGCTTTCTGACCTCCTCCAGAAGGTCGTCTACCTGATTCGTTGCCCTCTTTACCGTTATACCGGGATCAATCAAACCGGTCGGGCGAATAATCTGTTCCACCACTTGGCCCTCTGCTTGTTGTAGCTCATAATCCCCAGGGGTGGCCGATACATAGATGACCTGATGGATGCGTTCCTCGAATTCGGAAAAGTTGAGGGGACGGTTGTCCAGGGCGGAGGGCAACCTGAAACCGTATTCGACCAGGGTCTCCTTTCTCGATCGATCGCCCCTATACATTCCCACTAGTTGCGGAATGGTGACGTGGCTCTCGTCGATGATCAAAAGGAAATCGGTAGGGAAGTAATCCAGCAAGGTCGGTGGAGGTTCCCCTGGTCTTCGGCCCGTCAAGTGCCGGGAATAGTTCTCGATCCCGGGACAATACCCCAGTTCCTGCAGCATCTCCAGGTCGAAACGGGTTCTCCCTTCCAATCGCTGGACCTCAAGGAGCTTATCCTGGGATCTCAGTTCCTCCAGCCTCTCCTCCAATTCTATGTGGATATTCTCGATGGCGCTTCGCATCCTCTCCTGCGTGGGGACATAGTGGCTTCCCGGATAGATGGCAATTTTGTCCAAGCTCTCGATTACCTTTCCCCTCAGGGGATCGATCTCCGAAATAGCTTCCACCTCATCGCCAAGTAGCTCGATGCGAATGGCTAGATCCTCCTCATACGCCGGGAAGACCTCCACGATATCCCCCCGTACTCTGAACGTCCCGCGGTGAAAATCGATGTCGTTTCGCTCATATTGGATTTCCACGAGCTTACTGAGGATTTTCTCCCTCGGTACCATCTCCCCCCTCTCCAAAAAGAGGAGGAGGCCGTGGTAGGCCTCGGGTGATCCCAATCCATAGATACAGGAGACGCTCGCCACGATGATCACATCATTGCGGTCCAGGAGGGATCGGGTGGCGGAGTGCCTCATCTTATCGATTTCGTCATTGATGGTAGTATCCTTTTCAATGTAGGTATCCGTTGATGGGATATATGCTTCGGGCTGGTAGTAATCGTAATAGCTCACGAAGAATTCAACGGCACTTTCCGGAAAGAGGTCCTTGAATTCCCCGAACAGCTGGGCTGCCAGGGTCTTGTTGTGGGAGATGACGAGGGTGGGCTTTTGGGTTCTCTCGATGACATTGGCCATGGTAAAGGTCTTCCCGGAACCGGTAACCCCGAGGAGCACCTGATGTTTTTTCCCCTCTCGAATCCCGCTGCTCAATTTGTCGATGGCTTGGGGTTGATCCCCCATTGGCTTAAATTCCGAAACGAGGTTAAATGGTTTCATTGTCCCGATGTCCCATTCCCCGGCCGCGAAGTATTGAAAACACCATAAATTATGCTATCTTTGGGATCCCTCTTTGTCAAGAAACCCGTGGAAGTCCCAGAAAAACTCGCTCCACGAACACGTATCACGAGCACGGACACGATCCTCTAATGCGGTCTGCCGTCTTCGGTTCTAATCACCACGAAAACGAGAGTCAATGTCAAGGTTCAAAATCTGTTCCCTCTTGAAACGGGACCTCATCCTCGATAAAAATTTCCCCCTTCCCTTGACAAAGGAGAGGTAAGTGATTATCTAATTATAAATATTGAAAATTTTTCTCAATTGCACTCCCATGACCTACTGATCCACAGTCCAAGGCTTACTCTTACGGTCGACAGCTCTAAGGGAGCAACAATTCGTCTTACTTGAATGAAAGGAGTGGTTAAAAATGGCAAAGGGGAAAATGAAGATCAGGCCATTGCAGGACAGGGTAATCGTGAAGCGGCTGGAAGAAGAGGAGAAAACCGAGGGCGGGATAATCATCCCGGACACGGCCAAGGAGAAACCGATAGAAGGCAAGGTCGTTGCCGTGGGGAAGGGTAAGGTCTTGGAAGGTGGAAAGGTGCTACCCCTCGATGTGAAGGTGGGTGACCGGGTGCTTTTTGGCAAATACGCGGGGACGGAGGTTAAATTGGAGGGCGACGAACATTTGATCATGCGTGAAGAGGACATATTGGGGATTATGGAGTAGCGAAGAAGAAATAAGGATTTCAATAGAGGGGGCAATTACTAAGGGAGGTTGGTGAAAATGGCAAAGGAACTTAAGTACGATCAAGACGCCAGGGGAGCAATACTGAAAGGAGTTAACATCTTAGCCGAGGCGGTGAAGGTGACATTGGGCCCTAAGGGAAGGAACGTGGTCCTGGAGAAATCCTTCGGTTCCCCATCGGTAACCAAGGACGGAGTAACGGTGGCCAAGGAGATCGAGCTGGAGAACAAGTTCGAAAATATGGGAGCCCAGATGGTGAAGGAGGTGGCCAGCAAGACCTCGGACGTGGCAGGGGACGGGACGACCACGGCCACGGTTCTGGCTCAGGCCATCTATCGGGAAGGGTCCAAAATGGTTTCGGCGGGCGCAAATCCCATGGATGTCAAGAGGGGCATCGATGCGGCGGTGGGTGTAGTCGTCGAGGAACTGAGGAAATTGAGCAAGCCCACCAAGGACCAGACGGAAATCTCCCAGGTCGGCAGCATTTCCGCTAATAACGACGAGACTATTGGGCGGATTATCGCGGAGTCCATGAACAAGGTGGGAAAAGAAGGCGTCATCACGGTTGAAGAGGCCAAGGGCATGGAAACCACATTGGAAGTGGTGGAGGGAATGCAGTTCGATAGGGGTTACTTAAGCCCGTATTTTGTCACCGATGCCGAAAAGATGGAGGCGGTGCTGGAAGATCCTTACATCCTCTTGAACGAGAAGAAGATCAGCAACATGAAGGATCTACTGCCGTTATTGGAGCAGATCGCGAAGATGGGGAAGCCGTTACTGGTGGTAGCAGAGGATGTTGAGGGTGAGGCGCTGGCCACTTTGGTGGTCAACAAGCTTCGCGGCACGCTGAGATGTGCAGCGGTCAAAGCCCCCGGATTCGGGGATCGTCGCAAGGCCATGTTGGAGGACATTGCCATTTTGACAGGCGGTCAGATGGTCAGTGAGGATTTGGGGATCAAGCTGGAGAATGTGCAATTGGGGGACTTGGGTTCGGCCAAACGGGTAACCATAGACAAGGAGAATACGACCATTGTCGATGGGGCAGGGACGAGGGAGGCGCTGGAGGGAAGGGTTAAGCAGATTCGGGTGCAGGTCGAAGAGACGACCAGTGATTATGACCGGGAAAAGCTTCAGGAACGGCTAGCTAAACTCGTTGGAGGAGTGGCGGTGATCAATGTGGGGGCGGCTACTGAGACGGAGATGAAGGAGAAGAAGGCCCGAGTGGAGGATGCCCTCAACGCGACCCGGGCAGCGGTAGAGGAGGGAATCGTCCCGGGAGGCGGAGTGGCATATTTGCGGTGTTTGGGCGCCCTGGATAAATTGAAGCTGGAAGAGGATCAGCAGGTAGGTGTGGATATCGTGAAGCGGGCCTTGGAGGAGCCCATCCGCCAGATTGCCAACAATGCGGGCCACGAGGGTTCGGTGGTGGTCGAGCATGTAAAGGCCGAGAAAGGGGCCTATGGATTCGATGCGGACAAGGAGGAATACACCGATCTCATCAAGGCCGGCATTATCGATCCCACAAAGGTTGTCCGGTTTGCCCTGCAGAATGCTGCCAGCGTGGCGTCTCTGTTGATTACCACGGAGGCCATGGTGGCCGAGAAACCGGAGAAGAAGGCCGAGATGCCGCCGATGCCCCCAGGCGGGATGGGCGGTATGTACTAATTGGGGCTCCAACCCGGGAGGACATCTCCTCCCGGGTTTTATTTTTTATCAGGGATAGGGGGCTCAGTTTTCGGGCCCCCTTTTTACCTTCATAATCGATATCAACGGGAGAGCCTATGGAAGAACTGATCGTTGCCGTCGATCTGGGGGGAACCAATGTGAGGGTAGCTGCCGTCGATCTCAGAGGCAGGATCCTCCAGAGAATCGGCTTTTCCACCGAGGCCTCACGGGGGAAGGAATGGGTAACCGAGAATATCCTGTCGAACATCCAGGAGCTTCTAAGGGGATTTCCCAATGATAAGTTCGAGGTTATCGGCGGTGGTTTTGGGATCCCCGGGGCCATTATGCTGGACCGGGGAATCATATCCCAGTCTCCAAACCTTCCCGGGTGGGAGGACTACGATATCCGATGGCGGCTCCAGGATGGACTTGGTATGCCCATCTTCATCGAAAACGATGCCAACGCCTTCACGCTGGGAGAGGGATGGTTGGGAGCTGCTAAGGGTGTGGAGGATTTTTGCTGCCTGACCCTTGGCACAGGTGTGGGAGGGGGGATTGTGCTGAACGGGGATATTTGGCATGGAGCCGAGGGCAAGGCGGGGGAAATCGGGCATATGGTCATTGAAGTTGATGGTCCCCTCTGTCAATGTGGCAGCAGTGGGTGTCTCGAGGTTTTCGCATCGGGCAGCGCTATTAGGCGCATGGCCATTGAGGCCATAAAGCGGAATGAGAAAACGGATTTGGTCGAACGGTGTGGGGGCCACATTGAGGCAATAACCTCGAAGACGGTTTATGAATCGGCCAGGGATGGCGATCGCCTGTCCCGGGATATTTTCCAACGAATGGGCAGGTATTTGGGGGTGGGATTGGCCAACCTCGTCAACCTCCTGAATGTGCAGCTCCTGGTTATCGGGGGGCAGGTATCCGAGGCTTGGGATCTCTTTATCGATCCCGCCAGAGAGGAGCTGGAGAAGAGGGCTCTCGGATCCATGGGAAAAGGGGTGAAGCTGGAAAAGGCGAGGTGCGGAAACGATGCGGGGATTCTCGGGGCCGCATATCTGGTGAGAAGGGAATGGGAAGGGCGGAAGAGGGGATAATGAGATCGGCTGGAGCTATTGACGTTTGACATGAAGATAAATTCCTGTCCTACTTGGATTATGAAATAAGTAAGGGGTTTGTGCGATGATTTGCCGATGTGACTGGTGTGGGAAGGAAATCGATTGGAGAAAGGAGGGCCTCCCGCCGGGATGGAGAAAACTGGAATACGACGCCATTAAATACACAGAAGAGTTTGACGAGGCTACTGTCTGTTCTCAGGATTGTGAAGTGAGATTGGCACGTAAGTACGGCGCAGGAGGATTCCGGTAGAGTGAGCCAAACGGACAAGAAAATGAAACGTTTCTCCATGAAGTAGGGAGATTTAACGATTCCCGAACCCCTCCTCGATTTCAACCGCTAATAAATGAGATTGGTGACGTGGTAGAAACCCTTAGAACGGTCTTCAATCCTCTGCCCGACTGCGAAAGTTCGTGGGACCAAATGCGACAAGGATAATAGAGGTGAGCATTCTTAATCCCCTTTATAATGGGAAAATTCAGTAAAACCGGGTTTTTTCCTTGACTGCCCTGCCTTTTTCTGGTAACAATTTAAGCAAATTAAGGCTAATGGGTTATGGGAGAGACTTCACCAGCGATTTGGTTTGGCTAGGTGGGGCGCCGAAGGTGAAACCCCGATAAAACGGGGGAAACTCTCAGGCAAAAGGACCGTAATCCATCATATCCTCTGGAGAGAGCTTTTCGGAAGGCCACCGAAGGGGAAAGCCCAAAGCCTCCAGGCAGAGGGTAATCTCTCAGGTAAAAGGACAGGGGAGCTTTGGGATTATTCCGAAGCTCCCCTTTTTCTTGAGGTGCATTATCATGATCATGGGATTGGTGCACTGCTTCACGGAGCGATCACAGGGGTCAAATACAATTTCAGTGGGCAAATGGTATGTGAAATCGCCCCTCTTTGGGGTTTCAGTCGTAGAAGGATGTAAATACCTTATTTATATGAGGAGGAGTGGCTATGAAATCGATCGATGAGTTAAATCTGCCTGAGGATTATCGCTTTACTGAAGACCATGAGTGGGCCAAATTTGAGGGGGATAAGGTCAGGGCTGGCCTCGATGACTATGCGCAAGATCAGCTGCAGGCGATAGTGTATGTGGAGTTGCCTCAGGTGGCGGATAGTTTTAAAAAGGGGGAGCCATTCGGGGTGGTGGAATCGGTCAAAGCGGTTGTCGATTGTTATATGCCCGTCGGCGGAGAGATTATTGCGGTGAACACCGCGTTGGTGAATTCGCCGCAGCTTGTGAATGAGAGTCCGTATGATGAGGGGTGGATGATAGATGTCAAGCCGACTGATGTTAGTGAGATGGATACCCTTTACACCAGTGAGTCTCTCAGGGAGGCTATTCTGAAAAAAATGGTGGAGGAGGGCCAATAGATGCGCTATTTACCTCATACTGACGAGGATATTGCTGGCATGCTGAAGGTTATAGGGGTAGGCAGCCTCGAGGAGCTTTTTTCCACGGTCCCGGAGGACTGGCGAAAAAAGGAGCCCCTTGACCTCCCCGACCCGTTGACCGAATGGGAATTGAATCAACATATGGCTTCGCTTGCAGCCACCGTGGCCACCATGCCTGAATACAAAGTTTTTATGGGGGCTGGAAGTTACGAGCATTTTGTGCCTTCATCGGTTATGAGTTTGCTCGACCGGTCAGAGTTTGTTACATCTTATACTCCTTATCAACCCGAGGTAAGCCAGGGGACCCTCCAAGGAATCTTTGAATACCAGACGCTGATCTGTCGCTTGTTGGGAATGGAAGTGGCTAACGCCTCCATGTATGATGGTGCATCTGCTCTGGCCGAGGCGTTGCTCATGGCAACTCGCATTAGCAAGAAAAAGAAGGTTGCCATCTCTCGTCTCATCCATCCTTATTACAGAGAAGTGGTTAAGACCTATCTTTGGCCCAAGGGGTACGAGGTATTAGAGTTTGCCTATCTGGAGGATGGGAAGACAGACCTTTCGGCCTTGGATAGAATGACTGAGCTTGCCGCTATCGCAATTCAATCGCCCAACTTTTTCGGGTGCATTGAGGATCTGGCTGCGCTGCGTAAAAAGGCCTCGGAGCGTGAGGCCATGTCCGTTACGTCCTTTACAGAGGCCCTGGCCTACGGGTTGCTGAAAAATCCAGGGAGTTATGAAGCAGATATCGTCTGCGGCGAAGGGCAGAGCCTGGGCATCCCACAGTCTTTCGGTGGACCGTCTCTCGGGATTTTCGCAAGCAAGATGAAGTATATACGCAGCATGCCAGGCCGTCTTGTGGGCAAGACTGCTGATAAGGATGGGAGGCGGGGATTTGTCCTAACGCTAGCAACGAGGGAGCAACACATTCGGAGGGAGAGGGCCACGTCAAACATTTGTACTAACCAAGGCCTCTGTGCAATGGGAGCCGCTATATATATGGCCTCACTCGGCAAGAACGGGCTACGGGAGCTGGCCAAGCTGAACTATGACAAAGCTGAATACCTCAAGCGTCGATTGAAGGAGACTGGCTTTAAGATCAGGTTTGACAGTCCCACATTTAATGAATTCGTTGTCGAGTGTCCGAGTGACTTTGAACATACGTACAATCGATTGTTGGATCAGAAAATTGTGGCTGGCTTACCGCTTGGCTCTTATTATCCCGAAATGACCAATTGTTATCTCATGGGCGTGACGGAGACCAAGACGAAACAAGATATGGATATCCTAGTGAGAGGGATTGAGTCATGAAAGAGAAATTAGGAACTACTGGTTTGGTAATGAATGAACCGCTCCTTTGGGAAAGGGGGGGGAACGGGAGGTGTGGGTTTTCGATTCCCAGACGGGATGTCGAATCTTTTTCTATTGACGAGGGCCTTGTTGGCCCTGTTCCAGATTTTCCCGAGTTGAGCGAAGTGGATGTGGTAAGACACTACACCCGGCTTTCCCAGTGGAACTACGGAGTGGATACGGGCATGTACCCGCTGGGTTCGTGCACGATGAAATACAATCCCAAGGTAAACGAAAAGTATGCGAGCCTCCCGGGATTTGCCGGGGCTCACCCGTTTCTTCCTACCTCGATGGTCCAGGGAACACTCGAGCTCATGTACGATTTGGAGCATTTCCTTTCCGAAATCACGGGAATGGATGCGACTACCCTCCAACCGGCAGCCGGTGCCCAAGGGGAATTGACGGGGACCATGCTCATCTATGCCTTCCTGAGGAGCAAGGGGATTCATCGTTCGAAGTTCCTTATTCCTGATACGGCTCATGGTACTAACCCTGCAAGCGTTTCCCTGTGTGGTTTTCATCCGGTTCCGGTAAAATCCAATGAGGACGGGATCCTTGCTCCAGAGGAGGTAGCAAAAGTGATGGACGAGGATGTGGCTGGAATCCTGGTAACCAACCCGAATACCCTTGGTTTTTTCGAAGAGAATATCAGGGAAATTAGCGAAATCGTCCACGGAAAAGGGGGCCTTGTCTATTGTGATGGGGCAAACATGAATGCGGTCATGGGGATTGTGGAGATGGGCAAGATAGGAATTGATGTCATGCACTTGAATCTCCATAAGACCTTTTCGACTCCGCACGGGGGTGGGGGGCCCGGCTCCGGCCCGGTATGTGTTAAAGAACACCTCGAGCCCTTCCTGCCCGTCCCTCGAGTTGTCCAAGAGGAGGGGACCTATCGCCTATCATATGATTACCCCCGTTCTATCGGAAAGGTTCACGGCTTTTACGGAAATTTTGGGGTTATGATCAAGGCATACAGCTATATCCTGAGTATGGGCCCAGACAACCTCAGGAAGGCCAGTCAACTAGCCGTGCTAAACGCCAATTACATTAAAGAGAGTCTCAAGGCTGTATTCAATCTCCCATACGATAGGCCATGTATGCACGAATGCGTCTTTTCGGACAAGAGGCAAAATGTGCGCAAGATTACTACGTTAGATATGGCAAAGCGGCTCATAGATTGTGGTTTTCATCCGCCTACCATCTATTTCCCCCTGGTGGTGGCCGGAGCTATCATGGTAGAACCGACAGAGAGCGAATCGAAGGAAACGCTCGATGCGTTTATAGAGACGTGTAA
>CAYFXP010000260.1:0-1586 GCA_964346935.1 uncultured Syntrophobacterales bacterium | reverse complement strand
CGGGTGCTAGCCTTAAAAGGCTCATCGTCCGGGTAACGGTTATCCTGGAGATTCCTTCTTTTGTGGCGAGTTGGGCTTGGGTCTTGACTATGCCTTGATTGAGTAGCATACTGTATTGTCGGGCTTTGCGGAGGAGCGTGGTCGCGGGGGTTCTCACTCGGCTGAACGGCCTCTGTTTGCCTTGCAAGATAGCAGGATTGTATGGTATGATTACCCCCGGCAAACGGCTGTGGTAGTTCGATAATCGACGGCTACGAGTCACCATGAACGTAATTGAGATAGGGAAGAAATGGGTCAATCGTTCTCCTCTTAATTTCCCGTCTCAAATTCCATATCCCATTTCCGAAGAGGCGAGAGTGGCGAAATCTGGCAAACGCACTGGATTTAGGATCCAGCGGTGAAAACCTTGGGGGTTCGAGTCCCCCCTCTCGCACCACGCATTCCACACTGAAGCGGAGGACAGTCACGCCTCATGCTAAAAATCGACGTTGAAGATCTCGATTCGACGAAAAAGAGACTTCAGATAGAGGTCCCGGGGGAGGTTGTTAACAGGGAGATCGATTCGGCCTATCGGAAACTGGGCAAAAGGGTGAAGGTAAAAGGGTTTCGGCCTGGTAAGGTTCCCCGGAACATACTCCAGCGGTATTATGCCGACTACATCGAGAATGAGGTCATTAGCACGCTCATTAATGATACCTATTTCGAGGCCATATCGGACAGGGATATCAAGCCGGTTTCACGGCCCACCATTGATAATGGGACGTTGGAGGAGGGAAAGGCGTTCGCGTATTCCGCCACCGTGGAGGTAAAGCCCGATATTCAGGTGAAGAACTACCTCGGCCTTCAGCTCGAGGAAAGGAAGGCCGAAGTTGCAAAGGATGATATAGGAAAGAGGTTGCGCGAATTACAGGAGCTTCACGCCCAGCTGGTGACGGTGGAGGGGAGGAAGAGGATAAGAGAGGGTGATTTTGTCATCGTTGACTATGAGGGGATCTCGGGCGGGAAACCATTTGAAGGGAGCAGTGGAAAGGATTTCATGCTGAAGGTTGGCAGCGGAAGATTTCTCCCCGAGTTGGAGGAGAAGCTCACCGGGATGCAGTGCGATGATGAGAAGGAGATTGAAATAACCTTTCCCGAGGACCATCCTACCCTGGAGGGGAAAAAGGCCCTGTTCCGGGTGCGGATTAAGGAGATCAAGAAAAAGGTAATTCCAAAACTGGACAACGAATTCGCCAAGGATATCGGTGAGTATGAGGACCTTAAGGCCCTCAAGGCCGGGATCAGGCAGGATTTGAAGAGGGAAGCAGAGGAATCGGCGAGGAGGGATCTCGAAAAACAACTCATAGAGAAGTTGATCGAGGGCAATTCATTTGATGTACCTCGAAGCATGGTTGAACGGCAAATCGAATATTTCGTGGCCGATACCAAAATCAGGTTGGCCTCTCAGGGATTGGCCCTGAAAGATGTCGGAACGGAGGAGGCCAAGCTCCGGAAGGATTTTGAGGAGGCAGCCCTTAAACGGGTGAAGCAGGGACTCATCCTTGAAAAGATATCGGCTCTGGAAGGGGTCTCGGTCAAGGATGAGG
>CAYFXP010000259.1:0-2679 GCA_964346935.1 uncultured Syntrophobacterales bacterium | reverse complement strand
GATCTCATCAATCTCGTCGAAGAGGCACGAGAAAACCCCAGAAAACACCAGTTTCATGAGTTCAAGAATAAGGACTGTATCGAGCATTGCCCACAGATAAAGGTCTCCCCCATGGCCTGTCCCAAGTGTGGAATGAAGTTGGGCCTTGTCTGTAGCCCCTACGGATTCGGGTTCATTTGTGGCCAGTGTGAATATATCCTGTTGAGGCAATGGCATGAAAGCGGCCACAGTTGTGAGCTTGTGATCGAGGAATGAAAAAGTCCTTGACAGACACCGTATGGGTTGTTATCATGGTAGTACCGGGTGCGGGGGGTCCATGGCCTCGCAGGGGTGTCCATGGAAGGGATGAAGGCGACAGGCCAAAGAGAGGTGGTCAACGCACCCGGTATAAAAAAATGGCACGCATATTGCAAACCAAGTGGGAAGACAAACAGCCGATCAAATGCGCCCTCTGTGGGTTCACCCAATACAAGTATTTTGTATTTGGCGTGGTGTTGGGGGACTCATGGAAGATCATGTGCCCTACCTGCCACGATCTTAAGGGGATTGGGTTCGGCTCCCAGCGAGGAGAGCTCTATGAGAAGACTGCTGGGAATTGGATCCAAATACTATAGGGAAAGGAGGAGCCTATGAAAAAATTGATTTGTTGTCTGATGCCTTTGATTTTTTTCGGATGCAGCAATCCAGGATTCCAAAAGGCAGTCCAGGTTTTAAGGAACAACCGTTATCGATCTAGTGGACACAGCATTCACGATGTTAATGATCCCGATTGGGCTGAAAAACGTCATGATCGTTTTAAGGAGGATGTGGAAGAGGAGTATCGACGGTGGGAGATGGACAGATTGGAGCGGCGGATAGATAGATTGGAAAGGAGGTGGTAGTGATATGGAAGTGAGGAGGATCAAGAAGGTCGTGGCCAACCTCACCTTCAAGGATGACCTTCTCCAATTTTTAGAAAAACGGAACTACCTCGAAGAACCCCCTACCCCCGAAATCCAAGAACTGGTCGAGTTCCTACGGAATTGGGACCCGGCCAAGGATTCCCCTCTAAGATATATTATGTCAACTTTAGCGGATCGGGGGGTACGCCAATTCGATAATAATTTCACGGAGTTGTGCAAAAAAGTCGGACTGGAGAAAAACGATAATCTAAATGATTTCTTTAGGATTGGCAGATTGGCCTCCAGTACGGTTCCGGGGGCGAAGAGGCACAAACGTAAGGCTGGCACGGACCTTGAAACCCACAGTAGTTCGTGCCAAGGAAATTCCACTTTCCACCGAGGGGATACAACCGCACTGGGCGGCTCTTCCGTACCCTGAGGGGTGTGGTGGGGTTGTCACAACAAGAGATGGGCGGGGCTTTGCGGTTGACGGGGAACTACGTCCACATGATCGAGACGGGGAAGGTCCTGCCCTCCCCTCGTGCGATCAAAAGGCTGTGTGAGTATGTTGGATTCAATTTCGAGCTTGCGAAACTTATCCTCTTGAAAGATAAGGTGGAATCCTTTACCAAGGACCTTAAGAAACGACTTCAACTTCCAAACGTATGAGGGGGAAGGTATGGATCGTATGAGCCGGCTCACGGAATTGGAATGCAGGGCGATGCTCTTGCAGGCAAAGGTCGATAAGCTTGAGGCGGAGATCCTCAATCAGAAGGCTCAGATAGTGTTTGACCTGTTGAGGGCGCTCGGAGCCTTTCAGGATCAAAGGCCTCATTGAGGGGCTTCCCATCATCCACCACGCAGAAGGATTGGAGGCAGGGGACGCACTTGAAGTTCCTCATGACCCCCCCAAATGGGCAGTGTTTCATCTCCCCCCTAGATTCAATATCCATACATCCACATCGTGGACATCTCCAATTCATATCTATTTCTCCATGAATTCTCTTATCTTCGTGGCGCTTATCTTCTCTGTCTCTTGATCAAGGCGAATCTCACGAATCCCCCACCCGACCTTTCTGCCATAGCAGACCTCCTCTATATCCGGTATGATGATGATCTTGCACCGATCTTCCTCCACCCACTTCCTCATAGCATCATAGATCATGTACAGGACAGCCGTGGCTGAATAGGGGTTATTCTCGTCCGTCTCAACATCCCGAATGGCTATACAGATATCCTTTCCCTCATTCAGGACGGTCTCCATTAGTTTCTTATGTCCGTCATGGAAGGGTTGGTATCTACCAATGAACAGGGAATACTTCTTCCTCATACGCCTTTCCTCCAATCTCTCCAAGGCCTTGACTCTTTTTTCGAGCTTCCGATATTTCCCATCGAGCCTTGCAAATTTCTTTAAGATAGCCTCCGTGATCCAGGTTGTCACTCTACCTCTCCTATCTTTCTTATGAGGGCTGTCCCGCAGACAGGACATTGCCTCGCCCTCTTTAAGACCACAAAGAAGGTATGCCCATTGGGGCAGGAATACCCATAGATATACATGAAGTGCTTGCAGCAGTCCCGGCAAAGGCCCCTCCTGTGCACCTCTTTGGAACCGCATTTCATACACACATCGGCCATTATTTCACCTTCCTAATAATGGTGAATTGCTGTGGTACGTAGACGATTGAGCCATCCATCAAATGGAGCATGTAGGCCCCATGGAAAACCTCGAAATGGTGGACATCGTAATATATGAGTGAACCTCCAGGCTCCTTTGTTCGAACATCGTAATTAGCTTTTT
>CAYFXP010000258.1:0-12216 GCA_964346935.1 uncultured Syntrophobacterales bacterium | reverse complement strand
AGTGCCGGACTGATATGTGGGATACCCGGGGTCAGGCATCAAAACCGCATCTCCGGGTTCAACAAACGCGAGATGAATGTGGCCGATTCCCTCCTTTGACCCTATTAACGGAAGGATCTCGCTCTCAGGATCGAGGGTCACGCCAAATCGATTCAGGTACCAGCGGCCAAAGGCTTCCCGAAGTTCTGCCATACCGCGGTACGAGGAATAATGATGATTTTTCCCCTCATCAACCGCGGATTTTAGGGCCTCCACAACATGCGGTGGACCGGAAAAATCGGGATCGCCGACACCGAGGTCAATAATATCCATTCCCTTGGAAATCGCCTCGTTCTTTAGGCGAACAATCTCATCAAAGAGATAGGTGGGAAGGATTTCGATCCGTTTCGCCTTCCTAAATGAATCTTCCATGATTACATCAGTCCCTGTAGCGCCTCGAGGCAACGAGCGTACAACGTGGTGAAAGGAATTTACAGGGCGGGATTACTCGGGTTGGAAAACACTTAATGCAGATCGCGCGAATCCGCACGGATCTCCCACGCTTGGAGGAAGGCTGACTAAAACCTCCTCGTTCTCTTGGGCCTTCTCACCAAATATCCTATCACTATCCCACCAACGAAGGCCAAAATTCCGGTGGCATAAATCTCCTTCAGCCTTTTCAAGGTCCTCTCCTTGTCGGCCGTCTCAAGGTGTCTGCTCTTCTCCATGATCTCGTTTTCGAGGGCCTCTATTTTCTGCTTCAGGGAAGCGTTTTCCTTTTGAAGCATCTCTGGAAGGTCATTCTTCTTCTCGATTTGTTCCTTCAATTGCTCAATGATGAGCGATTTGGGCAGATCCTTAACCAGATATCTCTTCATCACCCATCCCGTTCTGCCATTCTCAGCCGTTACTCGGGCCCAATTGCCCTCCGTCTCAAGCACATCAACTTTTGTATCCGACTCAAGAAGTCCCAGGGAAGGTTCCCCTAAGCCCGGCCCTTTGCGGATAGATAGATACAAGCGATCCGTAACGTACATGGTTTCCGCAAGCCCGTTTCCCAGGAAAAACACCAGCCAGAGTACAACAACGATTAGATGCAATCTCGTCTTTTTCATTGAGCAATTCTCCTTACCCGAATTATCCCCAACCTTTCTCTCTCGGCCCGAATTTTATCATTTTAGCCATTTAAATCAAAAAATCAAATGAATCTCTTAAGGCAAAGACTTGATTTTGATTCTCGATGGTATTCCGTATGGTGATGGGGGCCAGCGAAATTCCCCGATGTGAAAAAGGGCTAGAGATGCCGCACTCGAAATTTCAAGACCTCCGCCGGAAGGATCATGATTCCTTCTTGCCTTTCACCATCCTTGCTACCCTGAAGAGCTCTACGATCTCCCCGAAATGCGGAGCTTCCGCAAATATCCCCCCCGTCTTCTGGGATATGCCTTCCAAGGCCTCCAGGTATCTTTCCTCAACCCGGGAATATCCTACGCAGAAGACGGCTATTTTCGACTTACGGGCCTTGTGGACCACCTCACGGAGGGTCAATTGGCTCCCCTCATCTTTCCCGTCGGAAAACAGAACAACAAATCTGCCCTTGTCCTCCTCCTTTTTCAGGAGGAGAAAGGCCAGATCAAGCGCATCGAACAGCACCGTGTTTCTCCCTTTGATCGTAATCCGAGCGATCCTCCGTTTCAGCTTTTCTTTATCGGACGTGAAGGGAACGACGAGGCTCGCCTCGTCATTAAACGTTATCACTGCGCACCGATCAATCTCCCCGAGAAGGTTCACCAACTCCACGGCCGATTTCTTGATGCCTTCAAGGGGTTGTCCCTTGACCGATCCGCTGTTATCCAGAACGAGCAGGATCGAAAATCCGCTCCTCCTGCCCTCAAAAGCCCCTGTCTTCTCAAACCCAGGCAGAAGCGGTTCCATTGACTTGCCGATACGAGACTGAAGAGGCGTTGGCTTCCGTGCCAGCATCATTTCCTCTGCTTCCGGAAGTGCGGGGGATTTCACCGTCGGAATGGGGCGGAGGTCGGAGATATGCTCGGGATGTGGGCGGTTTCTCCCCAGCGGGGAGGTGATCCTCTCCAACGTCGTGGAGTCGGCTGGAATCCCACCCTTTTCGGCCATGGTTAAGACCCTCGGTTTTCCAACTTCAATGAGGGGTGATTGATCCGATGGAGTATGGGGTATCTCGGGGAGGTGCTGCTGAGGGCTGAGCGAACGAGAGATAACCGGTCTACTTGCCACCTCTTTTCCTTCCTGTCCCGGCGGGAGGACCCCGGGGGTAGGCACCTGTTCCACATTCAGGCTGGGCTTAAAGGTTCCCTCCTTGGGAATGGGACCGGGGAGATCCTCCACGGGGCTCGTGCTCGGAGTGCCCTTGGCCCTTTCAGCCTTTGCGATCAAAGGCTCCCTCCGAAATTCCGCTTCCCTTGCCGTGAGATCGCTTCGAGGTCCTCCTTTTTCCTCCTCAACGATCACCACGTCAACGGGAATGAGATCAGGCCGTTCCGGCATCCCCCGCGTAGGGACGAGATACACATCAATTCCGGTCAGAACCGCCAGATGGATGAGAAAGGAGAGGAGAAGCGATGGAATCAGCCGCTTTTTATGCATGGATCCACCACGTCGACTCTATCGACTAGATGGTTTATTCTCTGATGTTGCAATAGCCTTTTCGTACTCATCTCGGGCTTTTTCATGCATTCCCATCTCGTCGTACACCATACCGAGATTGTTGTGAATGTAACCGATGTCGGGGGCAATCTCAACCGCTCTCAGGAAGTACCGAAGTGCCTCCTCATGGGATTTCTTCCTGAAATAGACAACCCCCAGATTGTTTAAAATCTCCACATTTTGGGGCTCGCTATTCAGAATGGCCTTGTACTCTTCAATGGAATCGTCGAGTCGATCCTGAGATGCCAGCGCTTCGGCTAGTTTGAACCGCGCCTGGGTATCACGGGGGTTTATGCCCAGGGCTCTCCGATAGGCCTCCACGGCCTCTTCGACATGGCCCTGTTTCTGCAAAATAGCACCCAGGCCGTAATGGGCATCACCGTTACGCGGATCGATTTCGATCGCCTTCTGGTAAGCCTCAACGGCCTTGACATCCTCCCCCCGTGCCTCTAAGGCGGTACCGAGGTTGTAATATCCCTTGGAAAACCGTTGATCCAGCCGGGTTACTCTCTCGAAAAGCTCGAGGGCCTTCTCATAGGACCCCATTTTCCGATAGATCACCCCCATATTGTTAATGGCCTCAACGAAATTCGGCCTCACGCCCACCGCCTTCTCATAGGCCTGAAGGGCTTTCTGGGTTAAGCCCTTTTCGTTATACAGAATCCCAAGATTGTTGTAGGCCTCGGCAAAATCGGGTTTCTTTTCCACAGCCTTTTGGTAGCTGGCTTCAGCCCTCGTTTTTTCACCGAGGGAATAGTATATCACCCCCAGATTGAAGTGGGCTTCCGCGTTGGACGGGTCCATCTTTATGGCTTTCTCATACTCCGGACGGGCCTTGTCGTATTGGCCTTGGAGGTCGTAGCACAAGGCTAAGTGAAATCGGACATCGCCCCGATCGGGATCGAGGGATTTCGCCGTGGAGAGGTGATTGAGCGCATCCTCATAGAGCCCCTTCTCTCGGAGCGCAATGCCCATGCCCAAGCGCGCGTCGACCGAATTAGCGCGCGACTGGAGGACCTTTTGGTAAGCCTCAATGGCGGCCTCCAATTGCCCCATCTCCACCAGGAGATCGGCGAATTTTGTCCGGGCATCCAAATGGTTCGGATCATGGGTAAAGGCAACTTCGAATTCGGCCATGGCCTTGTTGTTATCCCCTTTGAGACGGTACAGGAGGCCGAGTTCGTAATGGATCTGTGGGTCCAGGGGCCGGGCGTCCAGGGCTTTTCCGTATTGCCCTAAAGCGAGGTCAACCTTTCCCAACCTCGCGTACGTCCTTCCCAGGGCTAACTGGATATCAATCCCCTCGGGGTTGAGCGCTATAGCCCGCTGATATGCTTGGGCTGCTTCATCAAATTCCTTCTGACGATAAAAGGCCACGCCGAGGTTGTAATAATCCTCCCAGGATGCTGGATCAAGGGAAATGGCACCCTTGAAAGCGGAGATGGCATCAGAGGGGTTTCCCCCTTCCAGGTAGGCAAGCCCCAGGGCCCGATGTGCCTCGACGAGCTTTGGGTCCAGCTCCACCGCCCTTTTGAAACTCGATATCGCCTCCCCCTGAAGCCCTTTGCGCTGGTAAGTCAGTCCGAGGTTGAAATGCAATTGGGCAACAGACGGTGTCCGGGTGATTTGCTCCCTGTAGGCTCCAATAGCCTGGTCGATCTTACCAGCCTGGAGAAAGGCGGACCCGAGGAAGCCATAAAGACGGGGGTAGTTTGAATCCAGCTCTAAGGCCTTCTGAAATCTTTCGGCCGCCTTCTCATATTGTCCCATTTCATAGTACGTAAGGCCGAGGTTCACGTAAAAATCGGCCCTCTCCTGCCCGTATAGTGGCGATAGAGGCCAAAGAAAGAGGGCCATCACAAAAAGAAAAACAGAGAGACGATTCTTTACCCGTGCACCCATCGTTTGTCACCGCCGCAAAAGAATTAGAGCTTCTTGCTGAAGTGCTTGTAAATCTCCACCAGTTCTTCCTTGGAAAACCGGCTAATCACGACCTCCTGGCCCGGGGAAATGTAGTCCGGGTTCTTGCCCATACGCCCGCTGCTGTAGTTATAGACATAGGATTCCCTGGTTTTTTGGTCCAGGATGCTTCCGAGAAAGGAACTATACCCGCCCTCGCGGGGTTCATCTGCATCATCCGGTATCCTTAATTTCAGGAACCGATCTCTCGTGATCTTCTCTTCAGCGGGCACGGGGACCCCTTTTAAGAACTGATCCGTGAGGCCACGCTGAATGATACCCCAGATGCCCTGGACATCCTCTCTCGTCACGGCGTGAACGTAAAACGTGTGTTTGCCAAGGTCCTTTTCCTCTGGCAAAAGTTGGGCGATCGTCACGGCTTCCCCCGGCTTTTCCACGATGACCTTGATCGGCGTATCCAAACTCGGGGCCGTCTTCTGGAGCTCCTCAGGGGTGGTAACAACCACCCTTTCCCGCTTTTCCACGATCTTGATGGGCGTGTCTGGAGTAATAGATGGGTCAGCCATAAGCTTCCTGGGAGTGGTCTCTATGATTACTCCCTCCTCCTTGAGAACACGGATGGGACTATCAGGGTGGATGGTTCGGGTCTCCATCAGCTCACGGGGGGTGGTTATGCTCGTTTTCTCCTCCTCAATCAAGACCTTGATCTCGGTCTTCGCTCCCACGGAAAGATCCTCCAAAAGCGTTTTCGGTGTTGTCGTGATGATCCGCCGGTCCCTCTTTGAGAGAACCGTTTTGGCGTCGACGAAGTGATCAGCCCGCTCCATATCTATGGGCCCGCGCAGCTCCCCCTTGAGGGCTTCAACACGCTTCTCTGCCTCTCTCTCGATTTCCTTCTCGGGCCCGGGTATGGAGAGAAAGAAGACGAACAGCCCAACCGCCACGGCAATGAGCACAGGGATACCGTATTTTACTATCTTTGATTTTGTGCTCTCATCCATGGATATACCTCCCAAAAATCTCTCATCCTTTTCGGTTATATCACCTCTCCTTTGGATTCATGACCTCTACTTTACACCTTTTAGCGTTCCAAGTCAAAGATACAGTCGAGGGAGATTTCCGCTCACGAAGGAAAACCACTCCCTCTCCTTTCCTATCTGCCACAAGGCACCCATTCGCTTTATGCCGGGGGCATGACCAAGGCGTCGCCCGTGAGGGTTGTTTCACCCTTCTGGTTAATGCAGACGGTCTCCAGGCGGACCCGATTCTTCTCCTCGAGGATTTCCACCACCTTCAGGCGGAAAGTAATGCGATCTCCTATGAATACCGGCTTGAGGAACTTGAGGGTTTGGGCAAGATATATCGTGCCTACACCTGGGAAACGAGTACCTAAAACTCCTGAAAGAAAGCCCGCCTGGAGCATGCCGTGGGCAACCCGGGTTTTGAAAATTGTCCCCTTGGCATAGTCCTCATCCATGTGGATGGGATTGTGGTCTCCTGTAGCCTGCGCAAAACACTCGATCATCTCCTCGGTGATGGCTACGCTGGCCTCGTGCACTTGGCCGACTCTTAGCTGGTCTATCGTCATCCCTTTTTCCATGGGATTCCCTCATCATGCGCTCTAACTCTGTCTAGAGCTCCTAGATTTTGTGATATTTCCCATCCTCAGTGCTCAAAGAGCACTTTTACTTCTTCTTTCACTACCTTTCCCATCCTATTCTTGGGTAACTCTTTCAGGAGAACGATCTCCTTGGGACATTTCCAATTGTGGAGATGTCTCTTACAGAACTCTTGTATCTCCTGGGGTTTGACCCTGGAGCCGGGCTTCGTGACAACGGCGGCAACCACCTTTTCCCCCCATTTCTCATCCGAGATGCCGACCACGGACGATTCAACCACGCCTTCAAACTGGTTTATAACCGTCTCCACCTCCTTGGGAGAGATATTCTCGCCGCCCGAGATGATGATATGCTTGATGCGATCCGTCAGATAATAGTATCCTTCCTCGTCAACCCTCCCCAGATCTCCCGTTCTCAGCCAGCCTTCCTCAAATGCCCCAGCCGTCTCCTCGGGTTTTCGCCAGTAACCCGGGGTAACATTGGGACCCTTAAGCCAGATCTCGCCCGTCTCCCCTGGAACGACATCCTTCTGGCTCTCAGGGTCTACGATCCTCACCTGAACACCGGGCAGGGGTAACCCGATAGAACCGGGTTTCCTCACGCCCCTCAGCGGATTAGAGAAGTTCATCCCCGTCTCCGACATACCCTCCCGTTCCACGGGTTCCTTGCCGAACACCTTCTCTATCCTCTCAAAATCCTCGGGCAGAAGTGGCGCCGATCCGGATGTCCACAGTCGAATATGCTCGAACTCCAGGGCCTCCTCTCCCAAACAGTCCATCATCTTCCCGTACATAGAGGGAACAGCCATAAAGAGTGTACAGATACGCGCTCCCTCTTTTTTCGCCAATACCTCAACGGCCTTTTCTGGAGAGAATTGGTCAAGCATGAGCACGTGGGATCCAGCAACGAGGGCAGTGTGCAGTGCAAAACAGAGCCCATGGACATGAAACAGGGGAAGTGCATGGCACAGCACATCTGACTCCGTTATCTCCCAGATTCTTATAATATTCCTTGCATCATGGACTAAATTCCTCTGGGTTAGGATAGCGCCTTTGGGCTTTCCCGTCGTTCCCGAGGTATAGATAATAAGTCCCGGATCCTCTGATCCCATAGGTACCTGCGGCAAACTATCCGAGGCCGAGCGAAAGAAATCGAGATCCCCGTAGGGGCTTTCAGTGGCGATTACAACAGTGGTCAGACGGGGGTTTATCTCTTTTATTATAAACTGCTGGTCAGATCCTGATAGCACCAATTTCGGCTCGGTATCCTCCAACAGATAGACCATTTCCGACTTCTTAAACCCGGGGTTCAAGGGGACACCGATAGCCCCTATCTTTTGAACCGCGAGATGGGCGACTACAAAACCGAGGGACTTCGGGAGATACAGGATTACCCTGTCTCCCTTTTTAACCCCGAGATCGAGGAAGGTATTGGCCATCCGGTTGGAGTCCCGATGCAATTCCCGATAGGAGATCTCCGTCTCCACCGCACCTTCACGGAGGAAGCTTATCGCTGTCTTTCCCACCCGCATCAAAAAACTATCCAGAAAACAATCCCTTAGGGATTTACTGCCCATGTCAGCTCCCGTCCATCATGTTGATGATCCAACTCCCTTCATAAAACGAGACCGATGGACAACTTCCGTGGTGTCTCCGCCATTTCCGAAATGGTAATTTATGGTATCACATTTTCGCTGTTTATTTTACCGGCAATATGTAATAGTTTGAATGGTTTGCTTTCCTGATTTTTGCCGATTCATCGCTGACAGCATGTTGAAATAAGAGCTTTACTTTAAAGGAGGAATTGAAATGAACCGGCGTAGTAAAGACATCCTGAAGCGCCCCGAGGGATCCACGCAACGTGCTTTGTATAAATCCATGGGGTACAGCGATTACGATCTGGAGCGGCCCTTGATCGGCATCGCCAACTCCTGGAACCGGATAGTCCCGGGTCACTACAACCTGAACCTGGTCGCCGACTATGCCAAACAGGGTATATGGCAAGCAGGGGGTACCCCCGTCGAATTCGGCGTCATCGCCGCCTGCGACGGTATTGCCGAAGGGCACGAGGGGATGCGCTTTATCCTGCCTACCCGAGACCTGATCGCTAACGACATAGAAATGATGATCGAGGCTCACCGCCTCGACGCCTTAATGCTCCTCGGCTCATGTGACAAGATCGTCCCGGGGATGTTGATGGCGGCAGCGCGCCTTGACATCCCGGCAATCCTCGTTGTGGGTGGTCCCATGGAAGGGGGTTGCGAGTTCGACAACCGCGCCGCTGACGCCACCTCTCTCACGGAGGGACTTGGCATGCTCAAGGCCGGAAAGATTGACGAGGAGACGTACCACAAGCTGGAGGACTGTGCGGCCCCGACCTGCGGGTCGTGCTCTTTCCTCGGAACCGCCAATACCATGTGTTGTGTGGCGGAGGCCATGGGCATGTGTCTTCCGGGAAGCGCCACCATACCGGCGACGCACGCCGACCGACTGCGTGCCGCCCAGGAATCCGGGCGCCGGATTGTCGAAATGGTACAGGGCAACACCCCAGCGCGTCAAATTATCAACGAAAAGAGCATCCAAAATGCCATCCGCGTCAGTGCGGCCATCGGCGGGTCTACCAATGTGGCCCTGCACGTACCGGCCATCGGCTACGAGGCGGACTCCGCGGTAAACATGGACCTCTTTGAGGAACTGTGTCGGAGCACGCCATACATCGCTAAGATGAACCCGGCAGCAGCCCCAAATGTTCCGGACTTCCATCGGGCTGGCGGCATCCCCGCGGTCATGAGGGAGATTCTCCCCATCTTACATAGCGACGCCTTGACCGTCACTGGCAAAACCGTGGCGGAGAACGTCGCCAATGCTCATATCGACGACAGCAACATCATCAGGGTTATGTCGGATCCCTGGAGCAGGGAGGGTGGTCTCGCCGTTTTGCGCGGAAACTTGGCCCCCAACACCGCGATCACCAAGCCGGCTGCGATCGTTCCCGAGATGCACACATTCACGGGCATAGCCCGATGCTTCGACTCCGAGGAGATGGCAAATGAGGCTATCATGGAGGAAAGGGTAAAAGCGGGCGATGTGCTCGTTATTCGCCACGAGGGGCCCAAGGGCGGCCCTGGCATGCGGGAAATGTATAAGGCCATGAAGCTGATCTATGGTAAAGGGCTCGCCCTCAAGACGGCGGTCATAACGGACGGCCGCTTCTCCGGCACCAATAACGGCTGCTTCGTCGGGCACATCTCGCCCGAGGCGGCCGAAGGTGGGCCCATCGCCGTCGTGGAGGACGGTGACCCGATAACCATCGATATCCCGAACCGCAGCCTGCACCTCCGCATCTCTGACGAGGAAATTGCGGGCCGCCTTAGCAGATGGCAACGCCCCGATCCAAAGGTCAAAAGGGGATACCTGGCTCTCTACGCACGCCTCGCGGAATCCGCCGATAAGGGGGCAATCATCAGGCACAAATTCGAGTAGAGGACTCCCCTTTCGTGTTGCCCCTGGCCACCCATGCCCTGAATGCACCTTTCCCACTTCGAATACGTTGTCAGCCCGATACCAGCGGACGGCGTTCGGCCCACAGCATGGAATCTCACGAGAACCGGAATCTTCCCCGTTCCATAGTCAAACAACTCGCCGTTGATAGCATTCAATATTGACATGCATAACAGGATACCGCCGAAAATTGAAGGAATATAACGCAAATAAGTGCTTTCACGCAATTTTTGATGTCTTTGCGCCTGAGCCGCGTTTAATTCATTATTTTGATTGTTGACACTTGGTTTCCCAAAAGTATACAAGTTTCCTATCGGTATACAGTCTTTTCGTAACATATGATGTTACAGGGCTTATGGAGCCCCAGACAGGCGCCCATCTTGGAAGAAAATAAGATCGCCGAGAAAATAAAAAATCTAAGGATCGGGAAAAATATAACCCTGGATGCCCTCGCTGAAAGAACGGGGTTTACCAAAGGCTATTTGTCCAAACTGGAAAATGCCAAAAAGGTTCCTCCCATAGCTACTCTCAGCAGGATTGCGAGGGCATTGGGGATAGAGATTGCAGATTTTTTCGATAGGGGAACAGATGACACGAGCTACTGCATTGTCAGAAAAGGTGAGAGAAAACCCGTTATCGGCAATGGAGCGCTCTTTGGTTATTATTACGAATCAATAGCTTACGGGAAACATCACAAAAAGATGGAACCTTTTATTATAACCTTAACTCCCCATGCAAAAGATCACACGATATTTGATCATAGAGGGGAAGAACTCATGTTCGTTTTGGAGGGAAAAATGAAGGTTTTCCTGGAGGATGAAAGACACCTCCTCGAGGAAGGGGATTGTATATACTTTGATTCGGGAATCCCTCACAGAGGGCAGTGCGTTGGGGGCAGAGAGGCAAAGGTTCTCGTGGTTATTTTTTCAGAATAAGGGATTATCATGTATTTCCCATAAAGTTTCCCGAGAGGATACTTTAGGGGGAACAGACAATTAGAACGGACAGGAGGTTTTTGACATGGGCAGGACATCGAGGATACCGGGATTCCACAAGCTGACCGTTGGGGAAAGACTCCAGGTCGTAAGGGAGTTCGCCGAGCTCTCTGAAGATGAAGTGGCCTTGCTGAACAAGAGGGGACACCTGGATATCCAGACGGCAGACCGAATGATCGAAAACGTCATCGGTACCTTTGAATTACCCCTGGGGATCGCTACGAATATGATCATCAACGGAAAGGAATATCTGATTCCCATGGCAGTGGAGGAATCTTCCGTGGTGGCGGGAGTTACCAATGCGGCGAAACTCGCCAGAAGCGGGGGCGGGTTCTTTACCAGCAGTACAGGTCCCGTAATGATTGCACAGATCCAGGCGGTGAATGTTAAGGATCCCTACGGGGCACGGTTGCGACTGTACGAGAAGAAGGACGAAATACTGGAGATTGCCAACGAACAGGATCCCATCCTCGTCGAGATGGGAGGAGGGGCAAAGGATATCGAGGTCAGGGTTATCGAAACGGCCCTCGGGCCGATGGTGATAACCCACTTGATCGTGGATACACGAGATGCCATGGGGGCGAATGCAGTCAACACCATGGCCGAAACCATCGCTCCCTATATAGGCGAGTGGATCACCGGGAGAGTCTACCTGAGGATTCTTTCCAACCTGGCGGACAGGCGTCTGGTGAGGGCGAGCGTCCGCGTGAAGAAGGAGGAGTTCACAGGGGCAGAAGAGGTGCTGGATGGCATGGTATATGCCTGGGCCTTTGCCGATGCGGACCCATACAGGGCAGCGACCCACAATAAGGGAATCATGAACGGTATTAGCGCCATGGTCATTGCCACCGGGAACGATTTCAGGGCAATTGAGGCAGGAGCCCATTCCTACGCTGCGCGAATGGGACGTTATAGCTCCCTTACTCACTGGGAAAAGGACCAAACCGGGGACTTAGTCGGAACAATAGAGTTGCCCATGGCCGTTGGCCTCATTGGTGGGGCAACGAGAATACATCCCCTGTGCGGGCTCGTCATTAAGATCCTTGAGGTAAAAACGGCGACGGAACTGGGGGAGATCATTGGAGCGGTGGGCCTCTGCCAGAATTTGGCTGCATTACGAGCCCTTGCCGGTGAGGGTATTCAAAAGGGGCATATGTCACTCCATGCGAAGAATATAGCCGTGGCGGCCGGTGCCACTGGTGATCTGATAGATCGTGTAGCCAAACGGATGATTGAAGAGGGGAAGATAAGGATGGATAGGGCCGCGGAGCTCCTGAAGGAATTCAAAAAGTAAGAATTTTGAACGGGGGAACCGCGAAGTCCTGATGGGGGGAGGTGATATTAGCGAGAGTTTGAATGCAATGGGAGAAGGGGGGTGATAGGATATTTAACAAAACCAGGAACATTAAATGAGAATGTGTCGAAATAACCGAGGAGGTGACCTATGAAAGTACACGTTAGAAGGGCTATTTTTGTAGGCATGATAGTCCTGGGATTAGTGATCATGCCCCTTTTTCC
>CAYFXP010000257.1:0-2782 GCA_964346935.1 uncultured Syntrophobacterales bacterium | reverse complement strand
TGGCATAATCCCGATCCTCGGGACCCATCGCCCGGGTCGGCATGGTAATGATTTCGTGGGAATTGATGGACCCGGTAATGTGGGCCTTTGCCCCCCTTACTACGATTCCATCCGATTGTCTCTCTACAACCCGCAGGTAGACGTCTGGGTCCTCCTGTTCATAGGGTCGAAGGCTTCGATCCCCCTTTGGGTCGGACATGGCCCCGGCACTCATGAGGTCGTTTTGCTGAACGTATCGAAGAAAGTCCTTGAACCGTTCGTGATAGTTCGTGCCGTATTTCTGGTCGATGTCGTAAGAGGTCACGTAGATGCCGTTGAGGGCGTCGAGTCCCACACACCTCTGAAAGCAGGTCCCCGTGCGTTGGCCCAGGAGCCTCATCATTCTCACCTTTTTCACCAGATCATCGGTGCTCTGGTGGATATGGGTGAACCGGTTGATTCTCTCCCCGATGAGATGGGAGGTGGCGGTCATGATCTCCTGAAATTCGGGCCTCTGGGCTAATTCGTAGGTCAATGCCGCCGCGTGGATGTGGGGCTTAAAGAGGGGATAATCGATAACGCTCTCGACGTTCTCACCAAAGCAGTACACCCTGGGCTTTAGTCTCCTCAGGCTCTCGATATATTGTCTTCCCGTTTTCATTGGCATGTCATTTCCTCCTTTGGGGAAGCGTTTCAAATGTATAGAGATTTATGAAAAACGAGAAAAAGGAGCTCTGAGCGCGAATTAAGATTTTTTCGTAAAACATTCTTAGTGAACCGAAATGGCCGCAAATCCAATTTTTGAGCCTGAAAGGCACGGTGTGGGAACGAAGTAGCGCCGTCCAGGCGCTCTTTGCAGTGAAGCGAGCTTTAGAATGGTCGAAAAAATATTTTGAGTAGCGAGGAGCGACTTTTTCAGACATCTCTCAGGGGAAATTCTAACTCAATTTTCCTGGCAAATTCAACTTCTTTGCGATGCCAGGAAACCGAAGCATTTCATTCCCGGAAAAGTCGCCTCCTCCCCTAGCTCCTCCTCGATTCGCAAAAGGCGGTTATACTTGGCAATCCTTTCGCCCCGTGAAAGGGATCCCGTTTTGATCTGTCCCGCATTGGTAGCTACGGTAAGATCCGCAATGGCCGTATCCTCCGTTTCTCCGGATCGGTGGGAAATGATACAGACATACCCAGTCCTCTCAGCCCTTTCCATGGTCTCCAGCGTTTCGGTCAATGTCCCCACTTGATTGGGCTTGATCAGAATGGCATTGGCCACTCCCCGCTCTATCCCCCTGTTGAGCCTCTCCATACTGGTGACGAATAGGTCATCACCGACCAACTGAACTCGGCGTCCCAGCCTCTCCGTGAGGAGACCCCATCCCTCCCAATCGTCCTCCGCCATTGCATCCTCTATTGAGAGGAGGGGATACTGGTTTACCCAATTCTCGTATAAGTCTACCATCTCCTGCGGGGTTTTCGGGGAGTTGCCCTCGGCCTTCAGGACATAGGTTCCCCCTTGGAAGAACTGGCTCGCCGCCACGTCCAACGCGATGGATATATCCCCGCCGGGTTGGTATCCCGCCCTTTGAATAGCTTCCAGGATTACCTCGGCTGCTTTCTCGTTGGAGGGGAGATCCGGGGCGAATCCACCCTCGTCGCCCACCGCGGTCTTGTGTCCGCCTTCTTTCAGGACGGATTTGAGGTGATGAAAGGTTTCGGCCCCCATGCGGAGGGCCTCCGCGAAGGTGCTGGCCCCAACCGGGAGGATCATAAATTCCTGAAAGTCCAAGTTGTTGTCAGCATGGGCCCCTCCGTTGAGGATGTTCATTTGGGGGAGGGGCATGGTGTGGCCTCGAATACCTCCCACGTATCTAAAGAGGGGAATCCCCAAGAAGTCCGCCGCAGCATCGGCACAGGCCAAGGAGGTGCCCAGGATTGCATTGGCTCCCAAATTCCTCTTATTGTGGGTGCCATCCAACTGTATCATGGCCCGATCGATGGATGGTTGATTCAGCGCATCCAATCCGATGAGCTTTGTCCCGATATGGGCATTTACGTTCTGAACAGCCTTGAGTACGCCTTTACCCAGATACCGATGGGGGTCCCCATCCCTGAGCTCTATGGCTTCATGCTCTCCCTTGGATGCACCAGACGGGACCGCGGCTCTTCCCCGTGCCCCGCTCTCCAAAGCAACCTCTACCTCAACGGTGGGATTTCCCCTGGAGTCGAGAATCTCGTGCGCGATAACGTGAACGATGCGTGACATGCGTCCCTCCTTATTTTTCGGCGAGGAGTGTGTTGCCTATATAGATGTAGTGAATCCCCGATAGGATGGTCAAGAATGCAGTCAATCGGATGAGAATGGGAAACAGAGATCCGAACCCCAAATGGAGAACGGATAGCAGCGCCCAGATGATGGTGAGAATTTGAAAAACGGTGGTGACCTTGCTCGTATACCTGGGCTTTATCGTGGGCTTATGATCCGTCATTGTCAGGACCCAAAAGCCAGCGGCGATGAGGATATCTCGGCTTATGACTATTACCGTCAGCCAATACGGGACGATGCTGAGAATAGCCAGGGTGATGAAGGCGGAGGCCAGGAGGAGTTTGTCGGCGAGGGGGTCCAGATAGGAGCCTAGATCCGTCCTCTGATGCCAGATTCTGGCGAGGAAACCATCGAGGGCATCGGTTATTCCCGCGATGACAAAGGTGATAAGTGCCCCGCGGAACGATTTCGAGATGAGGAGGATGACGAATAGGGGAATGAGGAGAATCCGTATGAGGGTCAGTGCGTTGGGAAGGTTCATTT
>CAYFXP010000256.1:0-2136 GCA_964346935.1 uncultured Syntrophobacterales bacterium | reverse complement strand
GTGGGATCGTTGACCAGAATGGGAAATTCAAGCAGGGCCTCGATACCGAGAGGGTAAGGGAGGGAAGGGACGGGTATGAGTACGTGCTGGCCTGGAAGGAGGAGACCGCAATCAAGGAGGATATCGTCCTGACGGAGATCGATATCGAAAACCTCATTCGGACCAAGGCGGCCATATACGCTGGGTGTAAGATTCTCCTGGATAGCGTGGGGTTACGGTTTCAGGACGTGGAACAGTTGCTCATCGCAGGGGGCTTTGGCCACTCCATAGATCTTGACAAGGCCATCTCCATCGGACTCCTCCCCGAAATTGATACCGATAAATACCTCTTCGTGGGAAATGGATCGCTCCTCGGAGCAAGGCTCCTCTCCTTTTCCAAGGACCTGTTGCGGGAAACGGAGCGGATCGCCCACATGATGACCAACCTCGAGCTGAGCAACAACCGCACGTTCATGAGCGAGTTCGTGGCAGCCATGTTTTTGCCCCATACCAATACCTCTGCCTTTCCGGAGGTCACGGAGAGGCTTCATGAATATCAACGGGCGAAGAACAACATCTATGCCTCGTAGAGGGAAGGGAGTTGGCGTACACCATCGCGGTCTCAGGCAAGGGTGGAACCGGAAAAACCACCCTGTGCGGGATGCTCGTTAAATACCTTTTAGATAAGGGTAAAAGCCCCATATTGGCCGTCGACGCGGATTCCAATTCCAATCTGAACGAGGTCCTGGGGGTGGAGGTGAAATCGACCATAGGGGAAGCACGGGAGTTGATGAAAAAGGACGTACCGACGGGGATGACCAAGGAGATGTGGTTTGAGTACAAGGTCAACGAGGCCCTCATCGAGGCCAATGGGTTTGACCTGCTCGTCATGGGGCGACCCGAGGGGCCCGGTTGCTACTGCGCCGCGAACACCTTGGCCAGGAAGTATATCGATATCCTTTCGGACAATTACCGCTATGTGGTCATCGACAACGAGGCCGGAATGGAACACCTCAGTCGCCTCACGACACAGAATGTGGAGCTCCTGATCATCATATCGGACCCCAGTAGCCGAGGGGTGGCCACCGCGGGCCGCATCCGTGATCTTGTCCTTGAACTCAATCTGGACATCGGTTGGAGCGTGCTCGTTGTAAATCGAGCCCCGGGAAAGCTTGATCCTGCCATCGCACGGCGAGCCGAGGGACTTCGCTTGGAAGTAGCCGGGACCATCCCGGCGGATGAGACGGTCTTTCAGTTCGATGTTGAGGGAAAGCCAACCTTTGGGCTCCCGGCCAAATCTCCAGCGGTCCGTGCGGCCCGGGAGATATTCGATCGACTTATTCAAAAGTCATGAAGGGAGGAAGAGATGACGGCGAAAATCATAAGTGGCACAGAGGTGGCCAGGGAGATTCGGGAGGAGTTGAAGCGGGAGGTGGCAGAACTCAAGGAAAAGCATAACGTAACACCGG
Organism: uncultured Syntrophobacterales bacterium; assembly: GCA_964346935.1. Lineage (GTDB taxonomy): Bacteria > Desulfobacterota > BSN033 > WVXP01. The sequence goes on along the minus strand of CAYFXP010000256.1, from coordinate 688 downwards.
GATTGGTCACCATATTAGTCGGGGAGGATCCGGCTTCGGTGAGCTATGTGACGGCCAAACAAAAGACCTCTCATGAATTGGGGTTTTACTCCGCGCAGGACAATCAGCCCGCTGATATGGCCGAAGATGAGCTCTTGAAGCTGATTGATAAATACAACAAGGATCCCAAAATCCACGGTATCCTGGTGCAACTCCCTTTGCCCAAGCACATAGACGAGGGGAGGGTCCTTTATGCCATCGATCCCCGAAAAGACGTGGATGGCTTTCACCCGGTGAACGTGGGTAAGCTCATGATCGGGGAACCCGATTATCTACCCTGTACTCCCGCGGGAATTCAACAGCTCCTGATCCGATCGGGGACGAAAATAGAGGGGGCCGAGGTGGTGGTGGTAGGCCGCAGCAATATCGTGGGCAAGCCCATCGCCAATATCCTCTTGCAGAAGAGGGAGGGGGCCAATGCCACGGTCACGGTTTGCCATACCCGCACCAAGGACATGGCCTCCCATACGAGGAGGGCGGACGTTTTGATCGTCGCCGCGGGGAAGCCCAAGGCCGTAACCGCCGATATGGTGAAGGAAGGGGCTGTGGTCATCGATGTGGGGGTGAATCGCATTGGCAAGACCCCCGAGGGGAAGGCCATCCTGTGCGGGGATGTTGATTTCGAGGCCGTGAGGGAGAAGGCGAGCGC
>CAYFXP010000255.1:0-10252 GCA_964346935.1 uncultured Syntrophobacterales bacterium | reverse complement strand
TTTCTTATCGGCGATATTTCTTTCCGCGTAGGCTTCACCGGCGGGGCAGTAGCCTTCTACCCCTTCGACCGCAAGGGAATAATTGGGCGTATGGGCGTTCATGTTGATCTCCTTTCTTGTTATGGGCAATCGACCTTAAATCGTGCTCGGCCCATTTCCGCTCCCCTACACTCTTAGACGGGTTACCGATGCAAAGGGATACAGCAGAATTAAAACATAAACGCCCCAATACCCCAGAATTCCCAAAAGGGAAAGAATAATGATGCCAACAAGGGCAATGGCGCAACACGGTATCATCCAAGAAGAATGACTGTCCCATATATTTTCTTGCCCTTCCTTCATGGAACCCCCCATTACTTCAGCTATTCTAAGGGCAAAAGATATGCCAAAGATGACGGGAAAAAGAGAAATTGGTTTTGCCTCTAACACATTAATATCATTAGATTATTTTTTGTTAGCGCGGCGGGAGAAAAAGGGGGATCTCTGTTGGTGGATAATATTTACCCAACCATTTCTCATCGATGGGGTCGACTGCAAATTTTTTTTGCACCGTGAAGATTATGGAAATTATGGGAACACAATACTTATCTGATTTGTGATTGGATTTTGCCTCCGGTTTTTTGCTTGCGAAACCTGATGCCCAGTGCCCTTCTAGCCCTTCGACAGGCTCGGGGTCAGCCCCTCGACTAGTGTTTCGAATCGCTCAACACATGGTCGGGACTAGCTCAGGGCCGGACTCCCCTCGGTTCACTCGGGGTAAACTCACCTTGGCTTTCCTGGCCCCTTACTGATGAGTTCCAGTTTTTTCTCCCGCCTCCATCCCTTGATCTGTCTCTCTCGGGTGACCGCTTGTTCCCGTGTCAATGGTCCTTCTTTGTAGACAAGTTTAGGGTTTCGATGCTGTTTCAGTCGATTTTGCAGATCTGTTGTAATTCCGATGTACATTTTGCCCTGTTTATCCCAAATGTATAGCCACCAGGAAGACATGGGATTTTCGATTTTGAGTCCGAATATGGGCCAGGAAAGCCGAAGGCTCTCGTCTGGACAGGAAATCAAAATTTCAAAGGGGGCCGTTAAGATTCCCTTGAAATTTTGGCTCCCGCGTTAGACGAATTTCGGAACTACTGTATCACGCGATTGGAGGATGGATTTGATCTTTCTTGGTCATCAATTTCACTTTAGGGCGTCCAAGGTGAATGGGTTAGGGCGTGGGAGGTGGAACTTGCTATCCGGGTTCCATGGCTACAATCATTGATTTGCGTTTCAAACATGGTATAAATCGAGACGGGGAGAATCTAAATACTTCAGTTAGATATCTATAAGGCTGGGTGAGCTGGGAACTTCAGGTCCTGTGGTTCCTATCAAAGGAAAATACCAACCAGGAAATAGCCGAATTCCTTTACCTGAGCGTCAAAACCATCTATACCTATCGGAGTCCGGTATCCGGTAATGGAGAAGTTAAAAATTGATAATAACGTGGAATTAACCTTGTTCGCCATTCGAAATGGCCTCGTTGACCAATAGGCCTGAAAAAGGAACCTCTCTCTTTCGTGCCTGAGTAACATCCAGTTCATTCCCTCTGATTGAGGCCCACTGAAAACTCGTCCGAGTAGATTCAGAAAATTCCCCACATAAGATTCAAAAGCATCCCACCCCCGGTTGGACTACAATTTGCTACCTCAAGCGCATCTACCGAACCTCTTTACTTCGCCGAGATTTTAAGCCGGGTCTAAGTTGGAACCGCGATATTAGAGCAGCGACGAAGGGATAAAAAAGGGACTCCTTGAATAAAGACGATGGAAACTAAATGGGGGGAACTATGTGTTGTCCTTATTTACAAGAGGCAGAAATTTCCATATGCCACGCTAAGCCGGGAGCTATGATGTCCCCCAATGAATACGAGTTCAATTACCACTGCCTTACCCGGCGATACGAGGAGTGTCTCCTATACAAAAGATACCACCGGGAGGGAGAGAATGATGAATTACACTGGGGTCGAAAGGCGAAAATATGAGCGATATAAGGCAGCAATCCCCGTAACGATCGGCCTGATCAACGCAAATACCGGAAAAACTACCCGGGCCCACTTCAGGGGGATAACGACTGATATATCCATGGAAGGGCTCGGCCTGGAGCTGAATTACCCGGTATCAAAAATGCTTCCCCTTGCAGCCAAATTGATGGGAGAGGACAAGCGATTCGATTTGGAGTTCAACGCAAGCCAAGGAAAGGCAGACGTAAGGGGTATTGGCGAGGTCAGGTGGGCCCATCTGCAGCCGCCCCGGACCATGAAAATGGGTGTCTTCGTCAAGGAAATGGGGGACGAGGAAAAGGAGAAGTGGGCCGATCTCGTCGCGACCCAGACCGAGCGCCTTTCCCGGCATGTTTCACGCCTCCGTGCATATAGCAAACACGCCTTGATAATATCTTTGCCCCGGCTTATGCGAGATCTGATTACCTCCCCTTTTTCAATAAACTACGCGTTGCCCGCCGTATTTATAATCAGTTCTTTAATCATCTACTGGCTCGTTGAAGTTAGATTTTACCACGTCTTAATATCATGCGGAATCAGCACGAGCATAATCTTACTAACCAAATCCAGAATCTTTTCGAGGCATCCAAAGCCCAGATATGAGATTCCACACTGGTTTGTCCGCAAATTCTTTCGCAGGTCGCGGGGAGACGTCTCGAGGGGCTCCCCTGAATGAGGGAAGTTGGGCTAGTGTTGCTCCGGAATGATTCGTAAGAAAGGAGAAAAAGATGGCCTTAAATGCCCACGAAGTTGAGGTGAGCGATCAAAACGCCGCGCAAGCCGGAACCGAGACGACACAGGATGCGGGCTCTCCCACGAATATTCCGAATTCAGAGCTCCTAACTCCAAGACAGGCCGCAGCGATGCTCGGTGTAACCCGCCAGACGGTCAAGAACTATATCTACAGGGGAAGGCTCCAAACGCATAAGACCCCCGGCGGGCATCATCGCGTCCGCCGCGAGGACCTCATAAAATTGGGCCTCCTGGAGGCTGGGCCTTCCAAGGAGGAGATAGCGGAAAGCTATAACGAGCTTCACCACGGTTATATCAAAACCCTCACGGCGCTGACCGATGCGCTCGATGCACGGGACGGGATCGTCTCCGGCCACTCCAGGAGGGTTTTCTCATATGTGGCCCTCATGGCCGACGCTATGGGAATTCCTGAGAAGCAGCAGGAGGAGATCCGATTGGGGGCCCTTCTGCACGACATAGGCAAGGTCTTCGTAAGCGAGCACATCTTGAGCAAGCCAGGGAGATTGACCGACCAGGAGCACTATTTCATTCGCCAACACCCGGAGATGGGCGAAAGGGCAGTAAGCGACGTGGAATTCCTCCAGAGCGCAAAGCCTCTAATCCGACATCACCACGAGCGATTTGACGCCAAAGGCTACCCTGATCGTCTATCGGGAGAGGAGATCCCCCTGGGAGCCAGAATGATCGCCGTTGCGGAGGCCTTCGATTGCATCACCTCCGATTGCACGTTTCAAGCCAAGAGAGACCTCGCAGAGGCGATTGATGAAATAGAGAAGCACGCCGGGGTCCAGTTCGATCCCGAAATCGTAGAGATATTCATGAAAAAGGTCGTTTCAAAATTGCCTGATAAAGATAGCGAGCAACCCGTAAAAACTTACCCCCTCCCTTCAAAGAGGGAGAATTAGAGAGCATCAATACCCTTTTGGCGGAAGATAATGATGCGCATACCAAATTGATCATGAAAGGGCCTTAAGGGAAGAAAATCCAGCTCAAATGAATCGAACCAAATCTTAAAAGAAGAGAAACAAGGAGAAATGTTAACCCGAAAAAGCAATAGAAAATGGTATCACAATGGACGCTTCGAATAAACGAAAACGGGTTATTCAACTATGGATAGGCATCAGCTTACTTTCAATCACCGCCTTTTTCTGGCTGGTTCTTATTAGCGGGATAATTGCACATCCTGAAGGTGCAGGCGGTGTGATTTTGAGCGCCTTAGTATTGAGTACCATTCCCGTAAAGGTAGGGATATATTACGTGAAACGCGCCAAACGAAAACACAAAAGGAGGCTACTTTATTGGTAAAATAGAAAGGGGATTTCCTTATGGACGAGATTGATATTGAATTGAGATGCGACTATTGTCTAAAAAAATCAGGAAATCCCCAAACTTGGTTCAAAATAAATAAACCTAGAATAACTGTTTGTCCTGATTGTTTATTGGGCTATTGGGACGAACTGAAAGAGGCCCTTTTAGCTGATAACTTAGACGTCGAGTACTTTAGGTAAATTCACTATCTTAAATTTTATCCTCTTAAAGCCGTTCGAGTGACCATCTGTCCTTTTGATCGTACCAGAAGAACATATAAAGAGACTATTTTACAGGTGAAAGGGATTCATCAACTACAACCATCCCCAAAGGTACGAAACCTGCATATCTATTTAGTGAAGCAGCCAGAAGACCTTAATGTGGGATCAGAATTTATGAGGCGGATATCCGGCAAAACAAAGCCTTAGGAAGAGCGGGAGACGAACTGTTGGCGGAGAGGTGTATGAGTGGTAATCCAGGTGCTAAGTTTGCGTATATTACCGAGGGGGACTTGGGCTGGATCTAATGATTGGTATCGGGGGCTCAAACTGCTCCCCCTGGAGATGCAGACCTCTTCAGATCGCCTTATCCCCGCTGAATGACTTTTCACGAGGTGCCCACGGTGCCACATAGTCTTGTGAAAACTTAATATAAAGTTGAACTGAACCCACAGGTCACAGGGACAAATATGGAAGGATACTAGCCTATGTCCACCTTAACGATGGGACTTTCTGAATGCCGGGATCGTCAAGCAAGCTTATGGATTTACTCACCTCTGCTCGCCCTTTAAATACATAGAGGGGTTAGCCTATCTTCGAAGGGGGCGAGTGAGAATAGGAGAGTGCCATGGGAGAAGTAAGAACTTGTCCTCGCTGTGGCTCAAAATTGAAAATCTATAATCCTTCTGGGCTCAATGAATCCCTCTTCGAAAATGAGAATGTACCTAAGGTATCTAAATACAACATCTCGTATTGGTGTGCTGGATGCAAACAAATATATTTTGAGTGTTTAATATGCTGCACACTTTCGCCATAGAATTTCAAGATAGAGGTAGCGCTATAAAAATGCCAACCTCATGAGAAGGCGAAAATTCTCGGCTCCAGATATTTATCCGAACTAATGAGAAGCTAAATTGCTTTGCCCGGAATGTAAGAGTACGAACATTCGACGAATAAGACGTAAGGCCTGGATGCGATTAATTCCCGCAAGTAGACACTACCAATGCGAATATTGCCGTTGTAAGTTCATGCGTATTTTTGGACTTTTCTTGTTAGTCCGGGCCCCTGGGACCAGGAAGTTATCTCACACCATTTCGAAGTAGGTTATTTTGGCTTGGCCTCTTTCAGCCAAGGTTATTGCTAGAGATGAAATAGTCAGAAACTCGTGGTTTGTAAGAACCATGAATTGTTGCCACGGGAAAAAGCCAACTTCTACAAATATTGAACTGCTGGGAAGGACAATGACTGTGGAAAATTTTAGTAGCAGGAAAAACGCAAGGATCTTTCGAAACCCTTTATTTTTCCATAACTTTCCGAAATAACAGGTATTTTCTGCCTAAAAAGATTCAAGGCCTGTCAAATATTTCTAAAATCAAATGTCAGGCCTTAAGGCTCATTCTGCCACCCTTATTCATATCCAATGTCTTGCCGAAGGAGAGAAAAGCATAAAAACTTTTCATAATAGATGACAAAAAATTTCACCTCTTGATTATGTAATTTTAAATAAAAAAATAAAGGTACATTCATGAAAAGTACCTATTAATGGATATTCTTAAAATCTGGATCACTTTAATTTGACAAAAATTGGTGAAAATCGGATACAAATAGTTGTTGGCACGGAACTTGGTTATGTGAATAAATGAAAATGAGCACATAGGTCGATAAAGCCAAACCTGTCGTGAGGCGGGGACGGAAAGCCACGGATCTCCTCGGTTGAATGGACAAGGAGACAGCCGGGTTGCCGAAGCAAGGAGAAAAGCCGGGTTTTCCGATCGAAAGATCGAGCCCGGTTTTTTTAGGTACGGTCTCAACGATGAACAGAGGATCTGATTACATTCATACTGAATAGGACCTTTTCTCGATTCAGTTTTTAAACAAGGGGAGGTAAAAGTGAATAAGCTCTTACACGTATGCAAAAAAGTGCACTTCAGCAATAAAGCTATAGGAGGGAAAGAAGGGTTTACCATGCTGGAAGTGCTGATCGGGCTCATCATTCTAACTGTTGGCCTTCTTGGTTTGGCCGCAATGCAGATAACCTTTCTCAGGGGGAATTCCTTCTCCATCAAGATGACCGAGGCGACATCCATTGCAAGGAATAAGATCGAGGACTTTAACAATACCCTCTTTGAGAATATCGCGTCGGGGAAAGAAGCGGGCCCGATCGTTGGTTCGACGGGAATGAATTACACGAGAAACTGGGTTGTCGTGGATGTAGACAATGACGGCGATGGAGAGATCGACTGGAAGGTTGTGGATGTTACGACGAACTGGAACGACCCTACTCCGCACCAGGTCTCCCTCTCAACCGTCGTATCGAGGTGGTGAAACCCAAAACGGAATGGTGGAATAATGACATGAGAGCTTATCGAAACAAAAGGGGCCTTACCCTCATTGAACTGATGATTGCCCTAGTCTTGGCCCTTGTCCTCACGAGTGCTGCCTACAGGGCCTTTTCTTCCCAGCAAAAGTCCTACACCATCCAGAACCAGGTTACGGAGATGCAACAGGTGCTGAGGGTTGCGACGGATATGATGGTGAGGCAGATTCGGATGGCGGGATATATCGCCCCCCACGACGAGGACCACCTCAATAACGATGATATAAACTCCGATGTCCCGGACCAGCCCTTTTCGAACGGTATCAATGAGGATATCGAGGAAGCCACGGCTAGCTCGATCTGCTTCGAGGCGGACCTCGATGACGATAATGAAACGGATACCGTCAGGTATTTCATCGATGCAAACGGCCAGCTCAGAAGGCAGCGCTGGGAGTGGGACTTTTCGACGAGGACGTGGGTTGCCGATATTGGAGGCCCTCAACTCGTTTCCGCAAACGTCGTCAACATGGCCCTCAGTTACACCTTTGAGGATGGCCAGACGGGCCTTCCAGGCTTTCAGGGTGATGGGACGGATGACCGGGAGGATATCCGGATGGTGCATCTGACCCTCGTGTGCAGGACTTTCAAGGAGGACCCGGACTATAAGGACGGCCTCGACATATTGCCAGCGAGCGATGGGACCTGCCGCATGAGGACCATCACTGCGAACATCCGGGTGAGGAATATGGGCATGAGCGGGCTCTAGGTGAAATGTTGGGTGTTAATGGTAATGAAATATAAATCGATAGTGGGAGAATCGGAAATGTCCATACGACATTCAGGGAACATAGGGGAGAAGGAAAAGGGTATGGCCCTTGTCATCGCACTACTTCTTATGCTCGTGGCTGCCGTCATAGGAATTTTCGGTGTTAATACGGGGGTAATCGAGACGAGACTTGCGGGAAACGAAAGGTTATCCAACCTCGCCTTCTACATGGCAGATGGCGGGGTGAATCTCGGCCCGGTGGTAGTAAATGACGTCATAACGAATTACGGTATTCCCGGTTATGGGAGCGCGATGACCATAGACCAGAGCCTTATGTCCGAGCTCTTCGGCGGCGCTGACAACGACCCCGACGCCGCTGCATCCTCGCCCGATATCCAGAATGATCTGGGGAACCAGAGGAGGATGGATATAGACATCGATCGGCTCTTCACCAAAGTTCTGCAGGGGGGCGGCGCTGAGTTTCTTGGTGGATATGACGGCATAGGCAGCGGTGGCTCCGCCGGGGGAAGCATCGGAATTTTCTACCGAATCGACTCCCTCGGAGGAGGCCCCCTCAACTCGTGCGCTAACGTTGAGACTGCTTACCGGAAGGTCGTCAACATAGCTGGAGGAAATTAACGATGAAAAGACCCGTGACAATTCTCTCTGTTTTATTGCTTTTCGCCTTGCCGGCGGTGGCCTGGGCCCAGACCATGGCCGAGTATACCTCGTACCCCATATTCTTAGCCCAGTCCGTAACCCCAAACATCTTGATCATTTTGGATAACTCCGGAAGTATGAACTTGCAAGCTTATACGGGGACATACGACCCTACCACGAGGTATTACGGGTACTTCGACCCGGATGCCGGATATAGCTATTCTAGCGGGAAGTTCATCAGGGATTCCGGCGGCGCCTGGGATGGGAATTTCCTCAACTGGGTGACCATGAGGAGGGTCGATGTGGCGAGAAAGGCCCTGGTGGGGGGCCTGGCCAATTCCCGAACGGGCTCCGGCGCCCAGGAGCTCATCGGTGAGGATCCCGCGCAGAACGGCAGGGGATACTGGAAGGATAATCTTTTAGGTGCGACCCCTTACGGGGGAAACCACAAGTTCTTCCTCGACGACGGTTACATCTACGTCTACGAATGGGACCTGGACGATAACGAGTGGGAATACACAGGTAACAAGCACACTATCAGAGTGGCCAAGTCCCAGCAGGATGAGCCCGATGACTTCTTCGATGGTAATATCGCCGGCATCCTCCAGAGGGTGGGGGATAAGGCCCGCTTCGGCCTCGAGTTCTTCAACAGAGACGAAGGGGGTAAGGTTTACGACAGTATTGATAGTGAGAGTATAACCAACATGGTTACCAATATAGAGAATAAACACGCTGACACGTGGACTCCCCTGGCGGAATCCTTATACGAGGGGGCCAGGTACTTTCAACAGGTATCCCCCTACTACTACACGGGCGATTATAGCGTGAATAATACAAACGATCCCTATTACTGGCAGAGCATCCACGAATCTGTTTCGTGCGCCAAGAGCTTCGTCCTCCTCATTACGGATGGGGAATCTAACCAGGACCAAAGTATCCCCGTATGGCTTCGGGATTACGACGGCGATGGGAATGATCCGGGAAGCTACAGTTCCAACGGTACCGATTACCTCGACGATGTGGCCCTCTGGGCCCATACCAATGATCTGCGAGATGACCTCCCGGGGTTTCAGAATGTGATCTTTTACACCGTTATGGCCTTCGGTTCCGGTTCTCAACTGCTGAAGGACGCCGCCAAAAACGGCGGCTTCATCGATAGAAACGGGAATAACCGTCCGGACGTGCCGGAGGAGTGGGACCAGGATAACGACGGGGAGCCGGACACCTACTTCGTCGCCTCGGAGGGGTATGCGCTGGAGGATCGGTTGCTGGCCGCGATAACCGACATCCTGAGGCGGGTTGCCTCGGGAACTGCCGTCTCGGTGCTTTCCACATCGGCCCGGGGAGAGGGGACCCTGTTTCAGGCCCTGTTCAAGCCGACCGTGGCCGAAGGCTTGAGGGAGGTCAACTGGGTCGGGTACCTCCAGCCCCTGTGGCTCGACCGGATGGGAAATCTCCGAGAGGACACCAATCGAGATCACCACCTGGTATATGGGGACGACCTGATCATCAGGTACCGTTTCGATGAATCCACGGGAAACCTTACCATAGAGAAGTACAACGACAGCGACGAGGATGGAGCCGCCGACTCCCAAACCCCCATCTCAACCGGGGGCCTGGATAGCCTCCATCCGCTCTGGGAGGCGGGAGAGCTCCTGGCCTTACGCGATGCCTCCACCAGGAGGATATATGCCTTCGTCGACGGCGATAAGGACAGCAAGGTAAGCCCGTTGGAGTTCGTTGAATTTATTGATACCAAAGCCGGTACCCTGAGGCCTTATTTGAGGGCTACGACTACCACCGAGGCAGCGGATATCATCAACTTCATACGGGGCGCGGATATCCCGGGCATGAGGGACAGGAAGCTGACCGTGGATGGCAAACCCAATAAGGTGTGGAAGCTGGGCGATCTCGTTCATTCCACCCCCACGGTTGTGGGGAGGCCCATGGACGATGTCCTCTTGATATACGGCGATCAGAGCTACCTAGATTTCGCCAAAAAGTATGAGGACAGGGAGACGGTGATCTACGCCGGTGCCAACGACGGGATGCTCCACGCCTTCAGAGGAGGGAGATTTCGGGCCGGCGACGACCCCGCGACACCAGATCATGAGACGAGCTGGATCGAGGGGGCTGACCTGGGCTGCGAGCTCTGGGCGTACATCCCCTATAACCTGCTCCCCCACCTCAAGTGGCTG
>CAYFXP010000254.1:0-10214 GCA_964346935.1 uncultured Syntrophobacterales bacterium | reverse complement strand
AAGGAATGCAGGTAGCCACCACCGACCTGGGAGCCAAACTGGCCGACAGATCAAAGGAGTTCGCCGTTGTAACGGCGTTGAAGGACGAAGTTTACCTGTCAGGAGTCTATATCTCGGATCAATTGGTTCCCATGATGACCATTGCGCTCCCTATCATCCGCCTGAACGAGGTGGATGGGGCGGTAGTGGGGGTTATTGATCTGATCGATATGTGGAATCTGGTCGATACCATCCGGATCGGACAGAAAGGGTTTGCTTTCGTCATCTCAAAAGATGGAGTGCTGATCGCCCACGGCCGTCATGATGCCAAACCCAACGTGATAAAACAAGAAAACCGGCGTCAATGGGAGGTCGTGAAAGCGCTTTTATCGGGAAGATCCGGGGTCTTTACCTATAGAAACGAAAAAAAGGTAGGAGTGCTGGGAGTATGCGCCCCTATTGAATCCCTCGGATGGGGTGTGGTTATCGAACAACCCACGGGAGAGGCTTATGCCACCGCTCGCAGAATGACCTACCAATTGGTGGTTCTCATTATCATCTTTGTGGTCCTGATGACGATTATCGGCCTCTGGGGAGGTCAAAAGATCGTGGGACCTATTCGGGAGCTTATCAGGGGAACAAGGGCCATCTCCAGGGGGAATTTAGACCAGAGGGTGCATGTCAAGACCAAGGACGAGCTCTTCGAACTGGGGCGATCCTTCAACCGCATGACTGAGGAACTGCTCAAGCTCCAGGAGGAGATTCGGAGAAACGAGCGCTCCGTTACCTTCGGGAAGATCGCTTCGGGGCTCGTTCATGATCTGAAACATCCCATAAAGAGCATCGAGAACAGCAGCAATCTCTTACTCAAGATGTACGACGACCCCCAATACCGCGAAACCTTCCACAAGACCGTGAATCGTGAGTTCACCAGCATCAATCGGTTCCTGGATGACCTGCACAATCTTACCCATCCTATCCCCTTGAAACCCATTTCCCTAAACATCCATAAGGTCATTGATGAGGCCTTGGAGGGATATCGCCCCGAGGCCGAGCGAAATAGCATCAGTATTCAACGCCAATTCCAAGGGGACAGCCTCAGGATATCGGCTGATCGATTCGCTTTAGAACGAGTGTTGAAAAACCTTATCCACAACGCCATCGAGGCCATGCCTCGAGGTGGCGATTTAATGCTCAAGACGAGATCAGATGGGCAATGGGTTGAAATCGCCATCCAAGACACGGGATGTGGTATTCCCAAGGAGAGGTTGGGAACGATTTTCGAGGATTATATCACGAGCAAGAGAAAGGGATTAGGGTTGGGATTAGCAATATCAAAGAAGATCGTTCAAGACCTCAATGGGACAATTGTAGTCCAGAGCGACCCAGGAAAAGGCACCACATTCACATTGAAATTTCCCCTCCTTTGATTCTTCCATGTATCCCTCTCTTTGACCAATCCCGCTGGTACGGAAATTGCTGTACTTGAATTTTAGAGCGAGCGGGGGAGCGCTCTTTTGCAACCCAGCTTGTCGATAAAGCGCCCCGGATAAGGAGAGGGCTGTATGATCTGCCTGTATTTGAAAAGGACTGTCATGCCGATATGTCGGGCTCAAAAGGGGGCATTGACTGCACCCAATATCTACGAACTCCAGTACTATTGTATGAGCGGCAAGTACGAGGAATGCCCTGTTTTAAGAAAGTATCGATCAAGCACGGGAGGCAAAAAGGAAAAGAAGAAAAAAAAGGAGAAAGATGTCATCACCTAAATAGGGACTGAATATGTTCACCAAACTGATCGGAGTCAAGAGAATCCATATAAACGAGGCGGATTACGAAATCAAGTATTACCGCAAGACCAACCTGAATGGGAAAACCAGTTTCACCTCCGAGGTGAATATCGGCCTGAACGACAAGATCATCCTTGACGACAATTCCATAGCCAGCCTTGAGTACAAGGTGGATTTGGTCCTTCCCGCTGCTCTCTACAGCAGGACGGCCAGCAATTCCCGATAATCGATTCAAATAATGGGAATGGGCCCCGGCAGTCCTCTGTTCCCCCTCAAAAATTAGTATTGATTTCTGGATGGAAATCTACTATTAGTGTCGGTTAATTACTGGGGTCTCGCTCGGGAATTCATGATATATAATGGCTACATAACTCGCCACACTGTTGAATGTCCCGTTCCTCCCGGTTTTGCAGAAGATGATACTTGGCCACTTCAACCCCCGTCCGAACATTTATCGCTCCATCATCGCCCTTGTTGACCGCACGCTCAGGCACGCAAGGATAATTCCCGCCCTTGCCCTTATTATCCTCTCCATGTTCCCCAGGCTCACCTTCGCTCAAGAAGGGGTTCTCATGGAGCCTATAGTAGTTACGGCGACCCGATTGGAGGAACCCACAAGCGCGGTTCCAGCCTCGGTCACGGTAATAACCGACGAGGAGATGCAACGAAAGAGAGCAGTTACGGTGGAGGACGCCATTCGCGATGCACCAAGCGTCTACGTCAGGCGAGCGGGTACAATTGGATCATCAACGAGCGTTCGGATTCGAGGTGCCGATTCGACGCAAACCTTGGTGATGATAGATGGGGTGGAAGTCAACAATTCCTGGTCGGGATTCTTTGATTGGGCAAACCTGATGGTGGACAACATCGAGCGGATTGAACTCGTTCGTAACCCCCAGAGCGCCCTTTACGGCTCCGAGGCCATGGGGGGGGTAGTTAACATCATTAGCAAGAGGGGAAAGGGGAAACCCAGGGCTACCCTTTCGGAAGAGGCGGGCACCTTTTACACGTATCGAGAGGCGGGAAGTCTGGCGGGAGAATGGGGGATTGCCAATTTCACCGCTTCAGCTTCCCGATTCGATAGCAATGGCCAATTTAGCAATGACGATTATAGAAACACCACCTTCTCAGCACGGTTGGGATTGGATCCGGTCGAAAGGGCCTCCATAACCTGGATATCCCGTTTTATCGACTCGGCCAAGGGTTTGGCCATTAACCCCAATGAATTCTGGCCTTTTCCAACCCCAATCCCCTTTAAGCGCGATGAGAATCGCGATCGGGAAAACACCTTTTTCCTGAACGTGTTGGATGTGGGGTTCGAGGTTTTTCCCTGGTGGGATTTCACTATTAGGGGTTCCTCCGTAGACGACGAAGAGCTGGTCGAGGATCAACTCACGCCGGGAATCGATTTAATCCCCGGAGTTCCCTTAGAGAAAATGACCATCGATGTGGATTCGGAGCGATACAGCTTTGGCACACAACAGAACTTGCATCTTATGGATGATATAGTGAACATCACTGGAGGCTGTGAATACGAAGAGGAACATGTCGTCTCCAAAAGCATCTTTGAACCTCAGATTCCTCCCCTTCTGCCCTCTCGGGTGGCCGAAGACAGGACCAATCGAGCTCTCTACTTGCAGGGTCGATTCGATTACGAGGGATTCACCTTTATCGGAGGAGTCAGATACGACGATGATTCTATTTTCGGCAACAAGACCAATCCGAAAATCTCCGCTTCCTACTTATACGACAAAACTCATACCAGGTTCTGGAGCAGTTGGGGAACCGGTTTTCGCGCTCCTACTTTCCAAGAGCTCTTCACCCCGCTTTTCGGAAATCCGCGCCTGGACCCGGAGGAAAGCACCGCCTTTGAATTCGGGGTTGATCAGCGTATTTGGGAGGACAAGGTTTTTGCAGAGGTCAATTATTTCTCAACTCGCTATAAGAACCTCATTCAGCCCAGTCCCCTGGGCGTATCCAACATCGGGAGAGCGAGGATCTGGGGGATCGAGGGGGGACTTTCCGTCAAACCCGTGGAAGGATTGGAACTGAGGGGTAGTCTCACCTATTTGAAAACCAAGGATGAGGAGATGAAGGAGGAGCTTCCGAGGCGCCCCCGCTACGTTTGGTACTTTAACGCCAATTATCGATGGAACAATCGATTGACGTTAAACCTGGATGTCAACTTCGTGGGAAGCGTCCGCTCCGATTTCGACGCCATCACACCCCAAGGGAGGCTCTTATTAGGCCGAAACCCAAAGTACAAGAAGGTAGATCTGGCGGCCTCTTATACCCTCCTGAAAAATTGGAAATTCTTGAAAGACCTGACCTTGGTCGGGAGAATAGAGAACCTCTTAGATGACGACTACCAAGAGGCTAAAGGCTTTCCAGCGCCTGGATTCAATTTTCTGGTCGGCATGCGGGCCACCCTTTGATCTCGGGTCGAATCATCGTCTCATATCCCACAATGGATAGCTTTGAAAAGTTGTTCGGAGACTTCTCATAGGGATCATGGCCAACGGGTCTTGACGTCAGATCAACAATCCAATAGGTTAGCCCTCAGAGGGTTGAATCCCGTGTCGGTCCTTTCAAAAGTGCCAAAAACCCGGATTTTCATTCTTTTCATATTCATAATCCCCCTTTTCCTGGAACCCTCCTCCTTAGGGGCAGGAGCAAATCGCATAGCCATTGGGGAATTCGTTGAAGGAAAGGAGGCCGACGGGAGCCCCAAGGGCTGGAAGATCGTAACCCATTTCAATACGGCCCCAACCGGGTACCAGGTCGTCAAATATCGGGGGAAATACGTCCTCAAGGCCGAAGGTATTGGCACCTGTTCCTCTCTCTTCCGGGATGTGAAGGCAAAGCTGAAGGACTACCCCGTCATTTCCTGGAGGTGGAAGATCAGCAACGTCATCCGACAGGCCATAGAGACTCAAAAAGACCGGAACGACAGCGCGGCTCGGGTCATCATCATCTTCAAGACCAAGCCCGAAGAGATCACCCTATGGTATGGCCTCGAATATCTCGTAAGGCGAGCTTTCAGGAAGAATGAACCCGTTGGACCGAGGATAGAATACATTTGGGGGAACAAGATCGAGAAGGGACGGATCCTCGATAATCCCTCCTTTAAGTACTCCAGGGTCATTGTCCTGGAGAGCGGCGAGGAGAAGGCAAATCGATGGATATGGGAGAAAAGAAATCTCGTCGAGGATTATAAGGCCGCCTTCGGCACAGATCCAGAGGGAATTCTTGCCCTCGGCATCCAGACGGATACCGACCAGAGCAATGAGGGCGTCACGGCCTATTATGGTGAGGTCTTCCTGTCGAAACGGTGAGAAGAGATCTCTGAAAACTCGCTCATAGCTGCTCAGAGCTCGTTTTCCGAGTTGCTCAGAGGTCTCGAAATTTCAACGAATCTCCTTATCCCTTCACAAATTGATTGTTGAGCATCTCGTCGCCGATGGTGGACGAAGGGGACAATCCATAGTTATGCCCCGGATATACGATGGTATTCCCGGGCAGTGTGTAGAGCTTTGTCCTGATGGAATGTTCCATTTGCTCCCATGAAGCATAGGGGAAATCCGTCCTTCCCACAGATCCAACGAAGAGGGTATCCCCGGTAAAGACGACGCCATCCCCATGGAGGCTCATACCACCCGGGGAGTGGCCAGGGGTATGAATCACCCTCAGGACAACGCTTCCCACCGTGATGGAGTCATCTTCCTTGGCGGTTATATCTGCCGGGGGAGAGGGCTGAGCCCCGAACATATCAAGCAGATAGGATGGGGTATGGACCAGCCATTCCTCTTCTGTCTCATGGATGATAATCTTGGCCCCCGTTCTCCGCTTCATCTCGGCATTTCCCATGATGTGGTCAACGTGGCTGTGGGTATTGACGATATAGATGACTTCGAGGCCGAGTTTCTTGGCCTCATCAATCAACATCTCGGTCTCATCGGCCGGGTCAATAACCAATCCCTTCCCGGCCTCCTTGTCCCCAACGAGATATGCGAAAACCGCGAAGTTACCGACTTCATACTGTTCTAGTACCATCTTTCCACCTTTTAACATTTAGCCCTCATCTGGGGAGAGACGTTGCTCTTCAGCTGGAAAATGAATAAAATTCAGTACAAAATATAAATTATTGAGAGGGACATTTCTACCCTATTGGGGAAAGGAGCTATCGACTGCAGCCGGATTCGTTTAACCCCAAGGGAGGTATTTCCACTCCATGATCATCGAAAAGGACTTCTTCTATTACCCGTGGGAAAACCCGTTTGAGAACAATTGTAATAGCTATATCATTACGGGAGATGTTACCGTCCTCATCGATGTTGGCCACCTCAAGCACCTAGAAAGGCTATTGATCTCCATGGGAGAAGACGGCCTCAGTTTACAAGACCTAGACCTTATCATTAGCACCCATTGCCATCCGGATCACTTTGAAGCCCTTTCGGAATTCGCGAAATCCAAGATTCTCATGGCCATGCATCGGGAGGAGGAACGATACTTAAAAGATCATGGCAGTGCCCTCTACCAGATGATGGGTATAACATCCCCCCGCTACAGGGCTGACTTCTACCTCAGGGAGGGAAACCTCAAGCTGGGGAATATCGACCTCCTGATCTACCACACCCCGGGGCATTCTCCAGGATCCATCTGCCTCTATTGGCCCAAAAAGAAAGCGCTCATCTCAGGGGACGTGGTATTTTATGGCGGTGTCGGGAGGACGGATTTTGCCGGGGGCAATTCGAGCCAGTTGAAGCAGAGTATTCAGAGACTATCCCAACTGGAGATCGAGATCCTACTTCCCGGACATGGGGAGATCATCATGGGAAGGAACTCAGTGCTACAGAATTTCAATTTTATTCGGGCAAATTACTTCCCCGTTTTATAGATTGAGCAACTCCTCCTTCAAAGCACCCAATCGCTTTGCGTAATCCCGTTCAAACCCTTCCATGGCCTCAATCCATTCCCTTTTCCCCTCAAGGCTTGGTTCAACCGCGGAGCCCGATATCCCCATAGCGGCCAACCTCTGGCCAAGAACCTCCTCGACTTCCTTCGCCTTTTTCTCTCGAGAGGACCTATACTCTGATGTCAGAAGGCGAAGCTTTTCCAAGACCTTCGCCACCTTTTCCCCCTTGAGCGTTCCAATTCCCACAATGGCCTTCACATTATCCTTTGCCAAGTCAATACTATCCATGAACTGCAAAAGTAGCTCCCTTCTTGCAACTTCCCTGTCCTCCTCCCGCAACCCTTCCAACTCTTCCTTAAGGCATTCCCGGTTTCCCTGGGAGTCCATATACCTATTGAAGATAGCGTGAATTCTGGCATTCAGTTCCGCCCACTTAATCTGCTCCTTATCCTTGGAGGTAATCTCCAGGGCTTTGGTTTTTTCCATTACTATATCCCAAGTGCTTTTGATCTCCCCCATGAGTCGAGACCTCCCTTTTCCCCTCGTCCGAAGAACCCTTTCGACTCCAAGCAGATTCATGGTTCCAAAGCGATATCCTCAATGATGCCCTTCGCTTCTTCCAGCCCGCTCAATATCTCTTCATAGTGATCAATTTTCTCCTGGTGGTCATCCATATCCTCGGAATCCTCCGCAAGCCCGTTCATGTCTTCCCTCCAGTCATCCAGCAGGTTTTCTATGTCCAGGATGAGGTTTTCCAGGCTTTGCTTCGCCGCCTCGAGATCTTCCGAGGCGGACGATAGATACTCCCTTCTTTCAGTCACTCCCACTATACTCCCCCTTCGAAGAAAGTATTCATCTCATATTGCCTCTCCCCCGAATCCGTTGGGTTTGCCATAAACGATCAGCCTCGTTCCCATCATGATACCGTAAAGCCTCCCTTCCCATTCGACTCGATAATCCCCCTTCGCTCCAGCTTGTGTAGCAGTTTGCGATAGACCCTTTCTTCCTCTTCCAAGGCCTTTATTCTGGAGGTGAGCTGAAGGATAAATGTCGGGATGAGGAGACCTATGACCATGAGTTGGGCCAGGGAGATGAAGGCAAATAAGCTCGAAACTCCCTCGCCATGTTTGAGGATCACGTTGCCGGCCATGATGAAATACCAAACAACGGGCGGGAAGTAGTAAAAGTACCAATTACGATAGAGATGCTCCTCCATCCAGGCGATCCTAAGCACCTTCGATTATTCACCTCCCCTTGCAGATTTTTCTGAAATTACACCTATCGCTAATCCGTTTATCCTCCACGGGTTTGAACAGGGATTCATCCTTTGGAATGTTACCCTCCACATCGATGAGCAGAGATCTCATGTCGGCTATACTTCCTCGAATGTACCCCTTTATGTCCTCTATGTTTCTCCCTGTGACGGCGAAATCCTTGGGAGTATCGGTAGATAGGTTATACTCGATAATCTTAATCCTCTCGGGGATAATCCCCCACCTGTCCAATACATACAGAGCATAACACGATAATTGAATCGAGTTATCCTGGGTAGTGCTCGTTCCGGTCTTCCAGTCGATGATAGTTATACCGTAATCTGATCTGAAACAGCAATCCATGACGACCCAGACTTTTACTCCCTCGAACATGAAATAGGAAAATTGCTCTGTCTCGAGCCAACGGTCTGCGGGAATTTCCTGCAGCTCCCGAAATAAATCCGAATCGTAAAAATTCCTCAGGCAAAGTTCCACATTATGCGCGGTTTCCCTCCAGAGCTCATCGGGGATACCCAGATCGTATTCGTGTTCAAAGAGGCCACAGCTTTTGGGCCTCTGGAGGTAGTTCTTTGCCTTGGAGGACTTGAAGTCAGCCCTCATCCTGTTAAGGGTGATAGAGACGATCTGATCCCGATCGAGAATGGGAATCCCTCTCTGGAGGTTCTTCATGGTCCGTTCTATGCACTGATGGACCTTTTCGCCGGCCCACATTTGCCGAGTCTTCAGGTTTTTCAGGATGTAGATTTGACGAGTCCGGGGTGGGGCATCATCCAGCCATCCATTCCAGTATCCGTAGTAATTGAAATAGTACTGTCTGAGGCAGCTTTGAAAGCTTTCATCCCTCGATTTGGACCAGGAAAATTCGTTCTTGAATTCCTTCATGTATCTAACTAAGGGAGCATCTCAAAGTGGCTTTTGAAAAATTCGATCATCGCCGCTGAGAAATATTTTTTCGACCATTCTAAAATTCGCTTCACCCCAGCTGGAATATTGGAATGGTGCGTTCATAAGAGGCTGAAGGCCAAGAATACTTTGCCTTGTGCCTCAGCGAAGTGATCCTCAAGCGAAGCGCTCCTGAACCAAAAGTTTCGCCTTTCCGCTTTGTGACACGCACTATTCCAAAATTCCAACAATCCATTATTCCATGTGGATAGCACAAATCGGTCGTGAAAAAAACCTTTGATTTCAGTATATTGTAGGAATTCCACAGCATTTCATTCGCGCTCAGACCTCCTTTTCCAGAGATTTCGTAAATGTTCCTCACCAAAAATTCTATCGGATTCTTTCCACGTCCACAACGGAAAAGTCCCGATTACCTCCGAATAATAATGATCCCTCCGACTATCATCATCGCGCCGACCAGCCTCTCCCAGCTTATCTTTTCCGAGAACAGGAAAACCCCGCCCATAAAGGCTACCATTGGAAATGCTGAGGCGATGGGGATCACTCGCGCGATCATCCCGTATTTGATGGCGTAGAAGTAGGTGAGGTGGCCTAAAAGGGAGGCCAAAATCCCCTCCGAGCAGATCAGGGCCCACGTTGATGGTTCGACTCGGAGTAGTTGATGGATATGCCCAGTCGCAATTACCCAAATCAACATGATGAGGCTAATGACGAAGCTCCTCATGGCCAGTCCCATCCAAGGGTCAATCCTGAGCAGAGCGGCTTTCCCGAAGAGGGGAGCGGTCCCCCAACAGATCATGGTGGCCAAAGCGAAGACGACGGGGGAAATTTTCATGGAATCCCTCCTTTTTTCGGATAATGAGTTTCCCCCTCCTTTCCCCCAATTTTATGGGGGCCGGAGGGGACCGGGTTACTCCAACGCCTTTGGCTCTTGCATCTCTTTGCCCAATGGGGAGCAAGGAGAAATCTGCGATCAAGCACTAAGAAATTAGCCATAAGAGGAAAATGAAGGAAATCATCGCCGAGCGCGAAGAGTGTTGCTCCAGAGGCTCGTTGGATTTTAGGGGGATGGTGGAAAGAAACAATTCTTCCCTGCCTTTTTGGCCTCGAGAAGGTATTTATCCGCCTTGTCAATCAAGCCGTTTTTGGTTTTGGCATCGGACGGGTAACCAGCGAGCCCGATGCTGATCGTGAAACCTTCCTCGACAGTGCTCTCATAAATCGGGACCTTCATCTCCCTCACCTTGCTCACCAAACGCCTCGCCAGATGAAGTGCGTTCTTCCCGCTGGTCTCCGGGGTGATGATGGCGAACTCCTCACCACCATATCGACAGATATAATCAACCCTTCGGG
>CAYFXP010000253.1:0-10341 GCA_964346935.1 uncultured Syntrophobacterales bacterium | reverse complement strand
GGAAGGGGATAGCGAGCAAATCAGCCTCAGGGGAATTGTCATTCCGGTGGCCTGGGATGAGAGGGGGAATGCGATCAAGGCCGCTATTTTGACCGCCAATGAACAGGAGTACGCCGTTGAAGAAGACGAGAAAGGGAAAAAATTGCTCGCCCTGTTGCAACACGTAGTGGAGATTAGCGGCGTGGTGAGAGAGGAGGCGGGTTGCAAGATAATCACGGTAGAGGCATATCAGAAAGCCGAATGAGGATACACGTGTTATCCGAACGCCAGAGATTAAAAATCAAAGGAGGCCAGTGAGTATGGAGGAAGTTTCTGATTTCCCAGACGATTTTCCGTCCAAGCAGACCGCTCTGCAGGCTGTTGTGCGCCACGATCCCCCGGAATTTGCTTTTCCATGGAAAAGCAAATTCCCCGAACAATGGAACGATTGGAAATGGCAGCTTTCCCACCGGATTTTCACGTTTGAACGATTGAAGTCGATTATTCACCTGTCGAGGAGCGAGGAAGAAGCCATCCGCCTGTGCTGGCACAAATTCCCAATGGCTATCACCCCGTATTTCTCATTGCTTCTCGACCCTTTCAATTCGAGGTGTCCCCTCCGATTACAGTGCATCCCACGAAAAAAAGAATTGGTTGTCGGGAAGAACGACATGATAGATCCCTGCGGCGAGGAACGAGATGCTGTGGTTCCCAACCTCGTGCATCGCTATCCAGACCGAGTACTGTTACTGGCCACAACCAGGTGCGCAGTCTATTGCCGATATTGCACCCGCAGGAGGCTCGTGGGAAGACGGGAGGTTGACATTACGGGGGAAAATCTGGATGCCATCTACTGCTACCTCCGGAAGAACCGAAAAGTCCGAGATGTCCTCATCTCCGGTGGGGACCCCCTCCTCTTGGAGGATGGCCGTCTGGAATCGATTCTCAGGGGGCTGCGAGCTATCTGCCATATCGAGATTGTACGGATCGGGACACGGGTCCCCGTAACCTTGCCCATGCGCGTAACAGAGGACCTTGTGTCTATGCTTCGCCGATATCACCCTCTCTTTGTCAACATCCACTTCACCCATCCCAAGGAGATTACATCCGAAGTTCGGGAGGCTTGCGGCCTCCTGGCGGATGCGGGGATACCCCTGGGAAGCCAGACCGTTCTTCTCCGAGGGACCAACGACCAGCCGTCTATCATCAAGAAGCTGGTCCACGAACTGCTGAAGATCAGGGTTCGTCCCTATTATCTCTATCAGTGCGATCCTGCCATTGGCATTGGTCACTTTAAAACCCCTATATCGAGGGGAATCGAAATTATCCAATCCCTTCGCGGTTTTACCACAGGACACGCCGTCCCCACATATGTGGTCGATGCGCCAGGGGGAGGCGGAAAGATCCCAGTGGAACCGAACTATGTCCTGGGCTATCAGAACGGGACGATGACCTTGAGAAATTACCGCGGGGAGATCTACCGTTATTTTGGGGCCGAGAAATAATCTTCAAGCCGAGAAACAGGAGCTCGCGTTGTTGAAAACAGTCGATTTAGGCATTGGATGGGAGTGGGAATACGACGCCGATTTCGTTTTCGCACTGGATAGGTCCTGTCAACAGACTGGGCTGAGTAGCTATCTCATCTATCCACACAATCTGTCCGAAACAGCAGAGAAGTTACAAAACGGTTCCCTTTTGTTTCGAACCTTTTTGGATAGAGCTTCCGATAATGTGGAAGCCATTCGGACCCTAGTCTCGGACCTGAAGGCAAGAAGCATACCACTCATCAATGACCCTGATCTTCTCCCGCGGGCAAATGATAAAGCTACGATGCACCTGGAACTTCTGACCAAAGGAGTGGATGTCCCGTACACGATTATCATGGGGCCCCAACAGGGGAATCATATCCAAGATGTCCCTGAACTCCAAAGCATCGGTACCCCCTTTATCATCAAGCCTGCCAATGGCGGAGGAAGCAGGGGCGTTATTCTTGGCGCCCAGGGTAAAGTAGATGTGGTAAGAGCCCGAAAAACCCTATGGGGGGACAAGATGCTGCTCCAAGAGGAGATTCTGCCCGTCCAACTGCCCGTTGGAATGGCCTGGTTTCGCACCTTCATGGTGAATCAAAACATCTACCTGTGCTGGTGGAACAGTGAGACCCATGTCTACCGACCGGTGTCACCCATTGAAGAAGCCGAATTTGGACTGGAGCGGTTGAAAAGCATCACCAAAAAGATCGGGGAAGTCTGTGAGCTGACTCTTTTTTCCACCGAAATCGCTCAATCCCGTGATGGTAGATTTGTAGCCGTCGATTATGTCAATGACCAGCCTGACTTTAGGCCTCAATCCAAGACGCCTGATGGGGTCCCAGATCCAGTATTAAATGAGATTGTGCGGGATATCGTTCAGTGGGTGAAACAGTATGCCCTGGAGGGTGCGGTCCAGGAGATGTATAGATGAGAATAGGCATTGGCTATGATCTAAAACGCGACTTCTCCATCGACGGAAAGCACCCGGACGACTGGCTCGAAGAATACGACTCAGAAGATACCATCCAGGCCGTTCACGATGCAATTGAGTCACTGGGTCACGAGGCTATTCGCCTTGGAGGAGGAAGGACCTTTTTAGACCGAATCAGAACAACTCCGGTGGATTTGGTTTTCAACCTTGCCGAAGGATCAAGAGGTAGAAATAGAGAGGCCCACATCCCTGCCCTCCTTGAGATGTTGGAGATTCCCTATACCCATTCGGACCCGTTAACCCTGGCCCTGACACTGGACAAAGAGATGGCTAAAAGAATTGTTGTAAGCGAGGGAATCCCGACTCCGGCTTTCAAGCTGGTCAAGAGTCAATTGGATGCGGAGAACATAGACCTTCCTTTTCCCCTCTTTGTCAAACCAGCCTACGAGGGGTCGAGCAAAGGTATTTGCTCCTGCTCACGCGTCAGTGACAGAGAGGCATTAGAGGCTGAGGTCCATCGACTCCTTGAGGATTATGGAACACCCGTTCTGGTTGAAACCTTTCTGCCTGGAAGGGAATTCACCGTGGGTATTCTCGGAAACGGTTCCCCCTATGTGCTCGGCATCATGGAAGTAGCCCCTTCCGACGGTTCCGGTGAGAACTTCGTCTATTCCCTTACTATGAAGCAAGAATGTCACCAGAGAGTCCAATACAAATGCCCTCCTGATTCTTCCCCTTCGCTGCTGCGCCAAATTGGGGAGGTGGCTATCGGCTCATACAGGGTTCTCGGATGCAGAGACGTGGCCCGCATCGATATTCGTCTTGAGAAAGATGGCACGCCCTATTTTCTCGAGGCCAATCCCCTCCCCGGACTAGCCCCGGGATACAGCGACCTGGTGATTCTTGCGGGCTTTATGGGGTGGTCATATAACCAGCTCATTGAAGCTATTCTGGGCCATGCTTTTGAGCGCTATAGCATGTACAGCGCTCCAAATCATGATCTTTCGTTCCTCATGAGAAAAACGAATCTGAGACAGCTATAACCAGACCCTGAATGGATCAGCTTGGGAAAGGCGCTCGTGACAGGTTTTTCACAAGGAGAAGAGGGAAATATTTTGGAGAAATCATCTATCGCCATTGTTTACAACGAGCCCCTCGGTCCGGAGGGATTTTGTTCCGAGGCCTCCCGCGACATTCTCCATCAGGTTGAGGCTGTCGAACAGAGCCTTGCCAGGTTAGGAATTCCCTCGATCCGCATTGCCTTCACCCGGGACTTGCGATCTTTTCTCAATTCAATTGAGCGACAACGCATCCGATATGCCTTCAACCTCTGCGAGTCCGTGGATGAAAATCCCGCATTGACCGGACATCCAGCAGCCGTCATGGATATTCTTGGCGTCTCTTATACGGGATCCTCGGCAATGGCACTGGCGATAACAACGGATAAGTTATTTACCAAGAAGTTGCTCAGGGCTCACGGAATCCCCACACCCAAGTGTGTACCTTACAATGGTATATTGCCCAACCTGAAGGCCCTCAGGTTCCCGCTCATCGTGAAACCGCGATTCGAGGATGCTTCCATCGGAATCGACCAAGAGTCTATTCTCCGTGAGGAGAATGAGTTAAGGAGAAGACTCCCGGAATTCCACAACCGGCTCGGCTCTCTCATCCTGGAAGAGTTCATAACGGGCAGGGAGTTCAACATATCGCTTTTCGGATACCCGTTGCCTCACGTAATGCCAATTGCTGAGATCTCTTTCGACGATTTCCCGAAGGAACTCTATCCCATCGTGGGGTACAAGGCGAAGTGGGATAGAGATTCCTTTGAGTATCATCACACCCATCGGGTATTCTCGAAGGATCTACCGGAGACTCTGGAAAGGAAGATCCGTCGAATTGCCATGGATTGTTTCAGGCACTTCATGCTGAGGGATTACGGCCGCGTGGACATGAGGGTAGACCACTCTGGTATTGCCTATGTCTTGGAGGCCAACGCCAACCCGTGCATAAGCCCTGACGCAGGGTTTCCAGCTGCTCTGGCCCAAGCTGGGATTGACTACGAAGAGTTCGTGCGCCAATTGGTGGGATTTGTTCAAAGGCGAAAGGCAGAAAGTAATTCACCCATCACTTAAGGAATTTCAAAAGGCTCGAGGCCAAGCATTCAGGATAAGAATAGGACCATGAGACACACGTGGATAAGGGATGAGAAAAGAAGAAGTATTAGCGGGCCAAGTTTCGTTCAGAAAAAGGAGTTCCTCAAAGATCTTGCCCTTACGGTAAGGATTAGGGGATCAGAGATCCACCTCAGGAGGCTTCAGGACACGGATAGGAAAAAAATCCGAAAGCTTCTGAAGGAGGTTAACGCCTTTACCTCTGAAGAGATTTCAGTCGCCGTTTCGCTAATCGATGAAGGTTGTGACGCAAGCGGATCTTATCGTTTCTTGGTAGCAACTAACGAGCATGACGAGGTACTGGGCTATATCTGCTATGGCCAGGCTCCTATGACCTTCGGCACTTGGGATATTTATTGGATCGCAGTCTGCAAGAGATTCCAAAGAAGGCATATTGGGTCTATGCTCCTTCGATGCGCTGAAATCGAGATCCGTGCTGAAGGAGGAAGGCTAATTGTTATCGAAACTTCGAGTAAGCCATCCTACGGGTCCACAAGGAAATTGTATGAAAAAATAGGATACCACGTAGGCGCAAGGATCGGAAAATTCTATTCCGCGGAAGATGACAAGCTCGTATACTGCAAATACTTGGGGTCTTGAGGATAGGGAGATGGAGTGTTTGCTTGAATGGGATCCCATTCTATAGCTTTCTTTGGCAATATTTTCCAGCACAAGTGCTGGGGTGGAATAATATGAGGAAAAATCCCCTTCACGTAATCCATCGGCAGATTGATCACATCTTCCCATATCACCTGGAAACATGTCGTCAATTTCTACGCCAAAAGAGCGTATCTGCCACTTATGAGGGGCTCTTGGAAACTGCCGAGTTGATAAAGGGGAGGCTGGAAGAAATCGGAGCCGAGATTTGGTTCCACGGTCAAGATAAGAGTCCGATTGTTGTGGGTCGGTATGACGGGGGTCACCCTAAAACGCTTTTGATCTACGGGATGTACGATGTTCAGCCGGCCGAAGAAGACGGGTGGATTTCTCCACCCTTTGAGGCCCGAATGGTCAATCTCCCGCGCTTTGGCGATTGTGTCATCGCCCGAGGTGCAGTCAATTCCAAGGGCGCCTTGGCCGGCGTGATGAATGTGTTCTCGACAATGGCCGGGCTCCATCTCCTTCCAGTTAATCTGATTTTTGTCATCGAAGGAGAGGAAGAGATCGGAAGCCCCAACCTTCTCTCCTGCATTGCCCAACATGCAGACTTGCTCCAATCAGCAGACGGGGTGGTGGACTTTGACTTTTCTGAAGATGCCCGGGGTAAGGTTGCCATGCATCTCGGACTGAAGGGCATCGTCTATTTGGATCTAATCCTCGAGGGCGGCAAGAAAAGCGGCTCTCAATTCGCAGAGCTACATAGTTCGGTCGGTGCCTGGATACGATCTCCTGTTTGGCGCCTGGTTCACGCACTGGCATCCCTGGTGGAACCATCCGAAAAGATAAAAGTTGATAGGTTTTATGAGAACGTAGCAAGGCCTTCCCGTAAGGATCTTGGCATCTTGCGTGAGCTGGAAAAAGTTTTTGACCCTGTTGCATTTCTCAAAGAGATGAAAAGCCTCTCCTTCAAGACCGAGCGCCGGGGCATTGAGCTGTTGAAGATGGGCCTCTATCAGCCGGTAATTAACATCGATGGAATTCACGCCGGATATACCGGGCCGGGAACCAAAACCGTGCTTCCCAGGACAGCTTCAGCGAAGATCGATATCCGCTTTGGTCCGAACATGGAAGTGGCAGAGGTAGTGGATAAGATCCAACGCCACTTCAAGAAGCTGGGTTACGATGATCTTCAAATCCGAGTGAGGGATAATTACCCGTGGT
Source organism: uncultured Syntrophobacterales bacterium (assembly GCA_964346935.1). GTDB lineage: Bacteria > Desulfobacterota > BSN033 > WVXP01. The sequence goes on along the minus strand of CAYFXP010000253.1, from coordinate 3,910 downwards.
CAAAGACGGATCCAGAAGATCCCTTGGTAAAGACCATGATCTCAGCCTACCGTGCCCACGGGTTAAAGCCTCAGGTGTGGCCCCTGGCCACATGGGCCGCTCCCTACTTCGGGTTTAGCCGATTATTGGGCCTTCCCGTCGTCGCCGGCGGATTGGGACATGGCGGACACGCTCACGCCCGCAATGAATACTTTGTTGTCGAGGGGCTCAGGCGGTTCGAGAAATACGTGGCCACGTTTTTGTATAAGTTTGCAAGTCAGCGTCCTAAACCTCTTGCGGCTTAAGAAATGTCAAAGGGAACCTGCAACAAGCACCATTTTCTTCGAAAAAGGCTGGGCGATATAGAATCGCACTACATTGAGCAGGAGGGGTAAGATGAAGATAGCCATGATGACAGCCTGGAATACGGATTCCGGGGTTTCGGTCCATGCCGAGCTGATTGGGCGAGAGTGGGTAAAAATGGGCCACGAGCTCAAGGTGTTCTCCTTTTTTGCCTCCGACTTCCATGGAACTGCCATCGTGGGTGAGGATGAGGATTATGTGACCAGGTGCTTCACCACCTCGGCCTGCGGGAACCCCTGCATTGACCCCCGGCCAATCCTCGGTTCGGACTACGATGTATTTGTCGTTCAGGATTTGGGGATGCTCCCCAAGGACCAGCTTGCCAAGATATTTCATCATATCCGGAGAAAGGCGAGCACCATTACCGTCATCCACGATAGCGGGCCCTCTTCGGACCCCTCCTTTTATCAATTCGATTGGGACAGGATCGTGTGTTTCGATCACCGCTATCAGGAATTTCTGCGGGAGTATCACCCCCAGGACAAGATTTGTATCATACCATTTCCCTGCCACCCCTTAAGGAGGGGAACCCGGCACGAGGCAAGGGCCAAATTGGGGCTCCCTCAGGAGAGAAAAATCCTCTTAATCTTCGGCCAGAGGGTGAAGGAGCACCTTCCGTTGTTGCCCGTCATCAAGGAGGTGAATTCCCACCTGCCGCTCCTTCTCCTTATCGTCTCGCAGAAAGATCTGGAAGAGCTGCGGGAAATCGAGGGCATCGAGGCGGAGATCCGCAAGGAATGCCCCTCCATTGGGTCCCTCTACGACTATCTGTATGCCGCGGATGTTTTGATCCTTCACCGCAATCCGTGTGACGGCGTGGTTGTTTCCAGTGCTGCCTTCCAATGCCTGGGGTCGGGGTGTCCGATCCTCGCCCGCGGGTCCACTTTCTTCGAGACCTTGGGGGACGTGGTAATCACCTACTCTGATCTTCTGGAATTTAAGGAATCCCTTTTCGACGTATTCCATGGGAGGGATAGATACCAGGCCTCCCAAAGTGCTCTGGAGGGATTCATAGAGAGAAATTCCGCGGAGGCCGTCGCCAAACAGTACATCGAGCTGTTTCAAGCCCTCAGGGAGGAGAGGGAGGAGTCGATATTCCATCAGGTATCACGTGTCATAGGGGCGATGGACCCCGTTTCCGCTGAAACGAAGGGGGAAAAGCCAGCCGCCCTCTCTATCTCATCCGTGCGGAAATCCGGAAACAGAGGGCTCCAACCCCATTAGCGGCCTTCGGGCCCCCACGGAAAAGGAGGTGAGGACAGATGCACTGCTTCGTATCGACTTTTCCGCCCGCAATGTGCGGGGTTGGGACCTACACCAAGTACCTGACAAAGGAGATGCCCCGGGGCACGTGGAGGGTGATCGCCTTCCAACTGGACGAATTTTCACTTTATCCTGCGGATATGGACATTGAAGATCACCTGGTGAATTACTGGATCTCCCTTGACAACCCTTCACTCCCGCCATTGCTCGGAGGCGACCTCTTGTGGTTTCAGCACTCCTTCGGCATGTGGGGGAGGGGAAATACGCACTTCTTGAAGTTGATCAAGCAAGGCAAGAGAAGGGGAAAGAAAGTTGGCGCCAGTTTCCACACGATCCATTTCCAGTCGGGTGAGACCCCGTGGGGGATGCAGGAAAAGGAGCGGGAGCTCCTGGAAGAAGCATTGCCTGTGTTGGACTTTGCGACCGTATTCACCCAAGGGGCCTATCGGGCCGTTGTCGAGGCCTTTCCCCGTTATAGGGAAAAAGCGGTCGTCTTGAGGCACGGCGTGCACCAGTATCCCAAGGCAAGCCAGGATCAGGCGAGGGAGAAACTTTTCGCCTACCTCATTGAGCTGGCTCGAATTTCCCTCGATGAGAAGACAGGATTGAGGAGAATCCAGAAATCCCTTGCCTCGAGGGATACGGTCTTTTTGGGGAACTACGGGTTTATCACTCAGGACAAGGATCCGCTTCAACTCTACGAGCTGGGAAGACTTGTTCGGGAAAGGCTTCCCAACCACAGGGTGATTACCCTCTTTGTCGGGAAAATCCAGCAAAGGAAAGATAAGAAAAGGGAGCTTTGCCTCCCCATCTTGGAGGGACTGAAGTCCATTCATAATGGGCGCGAGAACTTGTTCTTCGAGGACTATATCCCTGAGAGAATCTTCCCTCTCGCCTTCAGGGCCCTGGACTTCGCCGTGTTTTGGTGTCATAATGCGACACAGTCGGGGAGGATGGCTCATGCCCAGGGGACAGGGGTCCCCGTTGTCGGCCGGAAGTGGGAGGGGATTGGTGAGACCCTGGAGCTTTCCGGCCTTCCAGGTGCGGAGACCCTGGAAGAGCTTGCGGAGGAGATTGCCGAGATCGTGAGGGCCCCGAAGCTGAGGGCGGAATTGGAACAGCGGAGCCGAAGCTATGCTGAACGGTACTCGTTTTACAACCAGGCGAAAAAACACTTTATGCTCGAGGAGGCACTGAGGGCTAATATGAGGCTTCCCGTCCTGGATGGAGAGAGAGCTGATGACCTTCATATTGGAAAGATTAGCGTTGGGAGATTTAGGGGATTTGAAGAATTTCGGACAGAGGATAGGCTCCATACTCAACGTCGCTGAGGAGGTCGAGGTAAACCTCCTCACCGCAAAGTATAAAAAAATACCCCTTAAGGACGGGGTCCCCATTCCAGTGGAAAGAATGCGGGAGGCCATCAATTGGATTCGGGAGCACATCTCCTCTGGGAAGGTCCTGGTCGCTTGCCATTATGGGGTGGGAAGGTCGGCATCAATCGTCATTGGATATCTGAGTAGTTTTGGGTTTGGATACGAGGAAGCCCTGGATTTTGTATTTGCAAAGGGGCGCAGGGTAGATCCAGTGCCAGAGCTTGAAAAAACCATAAGGCTGAGCCTGAACAGCCTGGAAGGAGCACCGGGATGCACATTGCAATGATGACGGCCTGGAACACCGATTCGGGAGTGGCAGTTCATGCTGAGCCCCTTGGGAAGGCGTGGCGCGAGATGGGGCATGATGTCACCATCTTCAGCCATGTCGAACATGATTACCACGGGGAGGGTTTCACCGGCAAGGACGAGGACTTCGTGATCAGATGCCTGGGGACGCAGCGGACCAATTTCCTCGATCCCCGCCCCATCCTGACGGCGGACTTCGATGTCCTGGTCGTCCAGGACCTGAGGATGCTCCCGGTGGACAACCTCTTCAAGATCTTTCCGCTCATCAGGAATCGAGCGCGAACGGTTCACGTCGTCCATGAAAACAGGCTTCCCGAGGAGCCGTGGTTTTACCAATTCAATTGGGATGGGGTCACCTACTTCGACGAGAGGCAAGATTTCTTGAGGGAGGTTTATCCTAGTGGCAAGCTCATTCCCTTTCCCTGTTTTCCCATAAGGAGGGGAGATCAAAAGGAGGCGAGGAAAAAGCTTGAGCTCCCCCTGGACAAGAAGATCATCTATTCCTTCTGCCACCGGGGGTATGAGCCCTTCTTGCGCGAATCACCTCAGGAGCTAGAGGACCTGCCACTCCTGCTCTTCGTGGTTCCCCCCAACTACCAAATGGTGGAGAGGGGGAGGGTTCC
>CAYFXP010000252.1:0-2977 GCA_964346935.1 uncultured Syntrophobacterales bacterium | reverse complement strand
CCCATGGTTCCTCCCACGGGATTGGCCATTATCACCCCAACTTTTCCACCTGGGTCAACGGCATTGGCCCCTTTCACGAATACGTCACCGGATCCGAGTTTATCGATTACCGAGGACGGGTCCACTTTAAGAACTTGGCCTTTATGAAATGTAACAGGCTTAATACTCAGTTCGGCGTGAAGGGCACAGAGAACTCCTCTGATAACCTGCCCGGCCACATACTTTTCCTTCTCCATCGTTTTGTTCAAGAGCTCTTCCAGGATATACCCGTTTGTGGAACCCCGGCCCAGCAGCAAATACCCGTTGCCCTTCGCATGCTGCACTTCGGGCCTAGCTGCGACCGCTTTGCCCAGTAGTCTCTTGGATTCCGCCGGTGTCAAAGTAAACGATCCCTGCATTCTAAAACCTCCTATCTGTTTGGAATTTTTTTTCGGCGATATTGAAACCTCGCGTTCCCGGGCAAGGAAACCCCGCCCCTATTTACACTGGCTCTTTCTATACTGAGAGTGCCTGTATTGAAAACCGCATATCTCCCGCTGGGTGAGGGAAGTATAGGATAAAGGCGCTTGTGTGTCAATACAAAGAGCACCAAAATTTCCTGATTTTTTCGGGTACGCAGTTGTTCCTGGTGGACTGTAAACTCCCCTAACCGCATCTGCCCATCAGTCGTCATCCATGAAAGAAAACCCTTTTTGACGGACATGTTGGTCATCCTTGTCGGGGAGGATCTGGGATACTAAGTTGAAAAGGGTTCAAGGGGTCAAGGAGATAAGGCTAGGACTTCAGGATGGGTTTGCAGTCGAAGGATAATCTAACCTGATGCAATATGATGGATGTTTTGAAGGGATTCAATATACTTTTTGGATAACGATGTGGCAAGGGCTTCCTTATCCAATCCCTTCTTCAGCCCATCGATGATGACTTCGATCCCTAATCGAACCTCTTCGTGTGGGCCCGGCAGGGCAATGATAAACGAGTGGTCGAGAAAGGCGACCCCAATTCTCACCCCATCCTTTTCATGGCGTCCCATTCCCTTCTCATAGCGGAAAACGTATGGAGTTGAGGCGGTTGGGTCGACCTTGAGAAGGGCTTCGATCGTTCGGTCTTTACCTTCTGCCCCCACCCCTCCCGTCGTGATAATGAGCCCGAAACCCTCGTTTAATGCCTTAAATAAGGCGGAAGCGATCGCCTCTAAATCGTCCTCCAAGACATCCCCTATGGTCACTTTAAATCCCTCTTCTGAAAGCCTGCGTGCAAGATAAGGACTATTCGTATCTTGGATAAGACCTTTTTGGATCTCGAACCCTGAGGGAAAAACGATCGCCCTCTTCTTCAGATGATCAAGGATTTGCCGACCCATCCGGTCTGTTTCCTGAATGAGTTGCCTGGCAACCTCTTGATCCTCGATATCGATCAGACCAAGAACACCCTCAGAATGGATGGTCGTATCAGGGGCGAGTGAAACGCCGTTGATCTCGGCCAACGCCTTAAGGAGATGGGCCTTTTTACCAATGATATCTTGTGCGTCCACGGTCTTTCTCATGATATCTAGTGTGACCGTCTCTTCCCTCACATCGACGACCATAACCTCCCTCTTGTCGAGGGTTAAAACCTCAGCCACCTTTTCAGCGAGGAGGGTGAGGTCGACATCCCGAATCCAAATAGGCCTGATCCAGATTTCAGTCTTTTCGAAAAGTTGAAGTTCCACGTGAAATTCCTCAGATCCTTCGCAAGACATCCAATTTCATATCAAGAAGCGGGGCATCGACAATCACCTTTCCGATGTCAACGATATTAACGGGCATCTCCCTAAGCACCTTCAGATCTCGAATTTGAATTTCCCCTCCAAATGCGATCTTCACCTTTTGCCTCATCCCTTTCTTTTTAAGGAGAAGATCAACCCCTCGGATATCCTGTCTTCTACCCGTATCAATCATGACGACGTGGGCGCCAAGGTTTACGGCGGCGAGGGCTTCTTCAAGGAGCGTCTCCCCCTCACTCTTTAACTGAACCACCTTGGCAACGTCCTTCCACTCACGGATGGAGAGCAAGGCTTTTTCAACCCCTCCCAAGATCTTGAGGTAATTCTTGTCCAAATAAAGAAAGGGTTTTTCTGAAATGCGAAAATGAACTCCGCCATCCAAAATGGCCTGACGGACCAAATCCTTTATGGGAAGAGGCATCTTCTTCCAGGCTCCGGAGACGACTTTAAGGTCCTTCCCGGCCGCCATTTTGGCCCTCCGGGCCGCTGTGGCAACACCGGAGCTTTTCGAGATCCATCCAAGCAACTCCTCTTCGGCCAGGGCCATCTGTTTTGCTTCCCCTTCAATGATGCCAATGACCTCTTGGGGTTGAACCCCCTGTCCGCTCTCTTTATATGCTCGCATTTTAAGGCCCAACCTTCCACAGGCCTTCTCAAGCCATTCCATTCCGGAGAGGACTCCCCTCCCTTGGACGGTAATCTGGGCCACATATCTTTTCCCTATGACGGGAAGGAAAATCCGGTCTCGAATATCACCGTGGGTCCTCATTGCTCCATCGGATGACGGGAAGGCCGAAAGGACTCATCCAGCCATGAAAGTTAGATATTCCCACTCCTTTCGGACGTTCTCCTCCATCTTCTTAAGATCTTTTTCAGTGAAATTACGAAAACGGCCCTGAAGGGAAAGGTACTCTTTGAGGGGTTTCAGTGAATGCCTTCGTCCTAATGAATACTTTTCACCCTTCTCTACCTCATAAAGGGGGAAGAGCCCTGTCTCCGTGGCCAATTTGGCTATTTGAATGGTCAATTCGGAAGAGTGACGCCACCCGGTTGGGCATGGGGAGAAGATGAGGATGAACCTGGTGCCATAGATCCCCTTAGCCTTTTCCACCTTTTTGATAAGGTCCAGAGGGTATCCCACGGACGCTGTGGCGACGTAAGGGATCTTATGGGCGGCCATAATCCTAACGATGTCTTTCTTGGGGGTGTCCTTCA
>CAYFXP010000251.1:0-5742 GCA_964346935.1 uncultured Syntrophobacterales bacterium | reverse complement strand
ATGGGATGAATCCCATAGCCTTTCGCCAGTTCCTGGTTTTGCCTGGTCTCCTCGCTGATGTCGCCTTCCTCGGCGCTCACCTCAAAAAAGCGGTAGTTGAAATATTGATTGGCATACGCGGAATACTCTTCCAGGATGTCGTGGAGATATCGCTCGGTGTTGTTGTGGGGTGCCGGAAGGTTCTCCGTGAAAAAGACTTTTATGGTGAGCGGCTCCGAAAGCGTTGATACCACTTTTTTGCTGGCTTCGGAGATTGAATACATCTTATTTCGTGTCAAGTCCATTCTGAAGAAGAGCGTGATGCCGGCCAGGTTGATCAGGACGATGACAACGAGATAGGTGAGGAATTTAATGTAATTTTCCGATCTCTTCTTCACGTCCATATTCGTCTTCCTTAGCTTTTTTCCTGGAGGGACAGGTGCGTGCCGTAGAGAGCGACGAAGCTCACGCTCAAAAAGTACAGAATGTCCCGTGAATCAAGGATGCCCTTGGAGATATTACGAAAGTGAAAGTCCGCACCCAGGTATTGAAGAAATCCCAAGAGCACCTGGGGGAGAAAAAAGAGCATCTTATCAATCAGGGTGAGGCTGAAGCAGATGGCCATGCCGGTGATAAAGGCGATGATCTGGTTTCGAGTCAGCGATGAGGCAAACAGCCCGATGGCGGAAAAGGAAGCGCCGAGCAGAAGGGCACCGATATATCCGCCTATCACTGGCCCCCAATCCAGCTCCCCGAGAAATGCAACGCTGATGGGATACGCAAGGGTTGGGACCAGCATGGCCCCAACGAACACAAGGCTGGCCAGGAATTTGCCCAGAACAACTTGTCGAAAAGTCACCGGCATGGTGAGCAGGATCTCATAGGATCCGACATTCAGCTCCTCCGAAAAGAGCCTCATGGTGATTGCCGGGACCACGAAGGAGAAGGTAATGGGAAGCAAGCCGAAGAAGTTGCGAAGATCTGCTTGATCGAAGAGAAAGAACGTCATGAAGAAGAACCACCCGGTAACCAGGAGAAAGATCGATATAACGATATAGGCGATGGGGGATACGAAATACGTCCTGAATTCCTTCTCGAAGATGTAGATGACCTGTCTCATGCCAGTTTCCCCTGGTCCCTGGTGAGCTCCTGGAATATGTTCTCCAGGGTCTTGGTTTCCTGACGAAATTCCAGCAGTACCCATTTCGTTTGTTTAATTTTCCCGTAGATTTCCTCGCGAAGATCAATAGAGGGTTGGCAGGTGAGCCTCACCTGCAGAGTGCCCTCCTCATCGACCCGGTGAACAAGGTCCAGAATTCCGTCAATGGAACCCAGTTGCCTCTTCACGGATGTGGCGCGTGCGTTCTTAAGGGAGATGGTAATGAGGGATTCCTCGCTGGCCGACTGTTTAAGGCTTTCCGTGCTGCTATCCGCGACGATTTTGCCCTGATGGATGATCACGATACGATCGCAGGTGGCCTCGGCTTCGCTGAGAATATGGGTGGAGAAGATAATGGTCTTCTCACTCCCGATCTGTCTGATGATATCCCGAATCTCCACGATCTGATTGGGATCCAACCCCAACGTGGGTTCGTCCAGAACCAGTATCTCCGGATCGCTCATCATGGCGTGGGCCAGGCCTACCCGTTGCCTGTAACCCTTGGAGAGTTCACCGATAGGTTGGTGCATCACCTCGTTGAGGCCGCACAGTTCTCCCATATCGCGTATCCGTGAGGGCTTTCGATTTCTCTCAAGTTCCCTCATGTTGGCCACGTAATCCAGGTAGTCATAGACCAGCATGTCGTGATAGAGGGGAGCCGCTTCCGGGAGGTACCCGAGGAGTTTCTTGATCTCCACGGAGTGCTCCTCAATGGTGTAGTCTTTGACGCGAATAGTGCCGGAGGTGGGTCGGAGATATCCGGTCAACATGCGCAGCGTCGTGGTCTTGCCGGCTCCATTAGGACCCAATAACCCAAGGATTTCGCCCTTTCGGAGGTCGAAGTTGATATGATCCACCGCACAGAGATCGCCATAGTACTTGCTGAGATCCTCGACATGAATCATGCCTCTCTCCTTTAGCCTGTAATCAAAGGTGTTTCTCTATAAAATATATTTGCCATCAACACTGGGGTCAATGGGGGTTGATGAAATTGCTGGATCCCCGCCTAGCCCTTCGCCGAGCCGGCCAGAATTCCGCGAACGAAGTACGGTTGAAGCGTGGCGAAGATAATGAGCGGCAACACCATGGAGAGGAAGGCCCCCGCGGGGAGCAGGTGCCAATTCTCCCCCAGGGAGCTCATCATGCTGCTGATGTGCATTGTCAATGGGGCCACGTCCCTCGTTCCACCTAGGTAGATGAGCGCCACCAGCAGGTCGTTCCAAACCCAGAGGAATTGGAAAATCGCCAACGAGGCGATGGAAGGTATCGAGAGCGGTATCACGATGCGGTAAAAAATCAGGAATGGAGAAGCCCCATCCATGGAGGCCGATTCAAAGAGGGCCGTGGGTAAGGCCCTGAAGAAGTTACGGAGGAGGTAAATCGCATAGGGAAGGCCATAGGCCGTGTGGGCCAGCCAGACTCCCAGAAAAGTCCCCGCCAACTGAAGCCTACTGTAAAGACGGAGTATTGGGATCAGGGTCATCTGGAGCGGGACCACCAGGAGGGCTACCACGATGATGAATAAAAGGTCTCGTCCGGGAAATCTCATCCAGGCCAGGGCGTATGCCGCAAATGCAGCAACCACGATGGGAATGAAGGTCGAGGGGACGCTGATGATGAGACTATTGAGGAACGCCCTCCCCATGCCCTGGCCCGTGATCATATTCCTGAGGATGGAACGGCCGTTGCCCTTTTTCCGGCCATACTGGCTCTGGCCCGTAAGGACATCCACGTAATTTTCGACGGTCAAATCAAAGGGCATCTTGATGGCCGTCCACCAGCCGGTTGCCACGATATCCCGCCGGGAACGAAATGAGTTCACCAGCAGCCCAAAGGAGGGAAGGGTCCAGACGAGACAGATCGATATGATAGCCATGTGAACGAGGCTTCGGGAAAGCCCCCTGACGACTTTTCTGGTCATTGCATGGCCTCCTGGGCCCTGAAACGTCGCAGGTTGAACACGATCACCGGGATGATCGCTAACAGGAGGATGACCGCGATGGCGCTGGCTCGTCCGAAGTGGTGATAATTGAACATCTCTTTGTACATGCGATTGGCGATGACCTCCGTCCCCAGGTTGCCGTTGGTGATGACGTATACGATATCGAATACCTTAAGCACGATGATGACCATGGTTGTGGCAACGACGAGGATCGTGGTTCTCATCATGGGCAACATGATGCTCCAGAAAATTCGCCATTCGCTTGCCCCATCGAGTCGTGCCGCTTCCAGGATCCCAACGGGGATGCTCTTCAGGCCTGCGGACAGGATTACCATGCAGAAGCCCGTCCATACCCAGATGCCAACCCCGATGAGGGCGAAGTTGTTTATCCGGGGGTTCACGAGCCAGGCAACGGGTTTAAGGCCGGGAAGGCTATTTAGTGTGGCGTTCAATAACCCGATCTGGGGCATCCCGGCTGGCCTGAACTCAAACATGAACCTCCAGATCACGCTGGCCGCTACAAAGGAAATTGCCATGGGGAGGAAAATCAAGGCCTTGGCACCGGCCTCATAGCGAACCCTGTCCGTCAGGAAGGCAATGACCAATCCCAGGCTGACGGTGATGGATGTGAATAGCACGAGCCAGAGGAGGTTGTTCTTCAGCGCGGCCAGCATGTCGCCGTTGGTGAAGACATACCAGTAATTGTTTAGGCCTGAGAACTCCTTAGAACCCCTGTCCAGGAAGCTGATATAAGCGGTATTGAGGATGGGATAGATGAGGTAAACCGTTAAAAAGAATAAAGCCGATCCCATGTAGAGCCATGGGATCAGCCCACCTTTTCTAAAAATGACTATCCCTCCTTTCCTTTCCCATAAGCATCCGACGCCACCTCCTCGACGGACTGAAGGATCTTATCCAGTTCAGCAGGGCTGTTGACATATTCAAGCGTGGCCTTAAAGAAGGCGTCGCCTACCTTGGACGGCATGAGGTCCGAGCCGTCGAACCGGAAGACCGTAGCGTTGGCCAACTGCAAGGCCATTTGCCTGGCAATCACGTCGGGATAAGCATCAAGCTTGACGTTCTTGTTAGAGGCTATGAAACCGCCTCTCTTTGCCCATATCTCCTGGGCCTTGGCCGTGGAAAGATATCGGATCAATGAGCGTGCTCCCGGGGTATCCTTGGTGAGGACGATCACGTCGGCCCCCCCTGTCACGCTGCCGGCATGCCCGGGTTTTATGGCGGGGAACGGGAAGAAGGCGTAATCCTCCCCAGGTTTAAAGTTCGGATAGTGTCTCTTTATGAAGGTCTGGGCAAATCCTCCCAGGTAGTTCATGTATGCACCAGGGGGCCTGGTGTAAGGCACATATGCGCCGTTGATGAAATTGGTTGCCAACACTCCGGTTGGTCCGCCATACACGTACTTCGGGGTGTGGACGATTCTCCCCAGGGTTTCGAAGCCCCTCCTGATGGCGGGGGTGGTCCACGGAACTTCATGGGCAACCCACCTATCGTAGATCTCGGGCCCAGATGTGTTGAGCAAAATGATCTCGATCCAGTCCGTAAGTGGCCAACCCGTGGCGGCGCCGCTTTCCGCTGCGATGACCCACGGCGTCCCACCCTGAGAAACGATCCTATCGGAAAGTTCCAGCGTTTCCCTCCAGGTCTTCGGCACGGAGTAGTCCTTAGCCCTGAAATTTTTCGGACTATACCAGATGGTTCCTTTGCTCGTAGCCTTATAGAAGATGGCGTAAAGCTTTCCCCGGTGTATGCCCAGATCGAGCCAGGACGGGGCGTAATCCCTCCTAATACGGTTAATGTCCAGGACGGTGTCCAGGGGCACCAGTTTGCGGCTATCCGCCAGTTCGTGCATGAAGCCGGGGTTGGGCAGGATACTCACCTCAGGGGGATCCCCGGCCTCGAGTCGGGTTGTGAGGACGGCATTCAGGTCGCGTGTGGAGACGAAGGCCATGCTATAGCCGGTTTTTTTCTCCCATGGGGCCACGACAGCCTGGAAGTCCTTGAGCTCAGTCCCACTCCACAAGCCGAGGACGTTGACCGCTTTTGAGGAGGAATGAGCTAATCGTGGACCGAACCCGAATAATGGGTTACTAACAGTAATTCGGTCAGTGGGTAACGGTGGTAGAAGGAGAGAGCAGAGGAACAACAGGGTAGCTACTCTAACCGCAAGCTTGGACTTCATTCGGAATTTTCGTCCCATCCTCATATCTTAGCGCCTCGATCCCATATTGCAACCCTTTCCGCAGGCCGCCCATATAATGTTGCATATCGGCTTGATTTTTAAAGGGCAGCGGCCAAAGTGGGTGAGCGATGGGGCACTTTCTTATAGGCGACGATCAACTCATCATATTGGCCCGTTCCACGGCAAGCGACAGCCGATTGGAGAAAGTACCAATTCAAAGGCATTGGGTTGAGACAGATGGGCATATTAGGCAATGGAATACCTTCCTCCTCAAAAAAATTGGGATAGTCCGGAGTAGCAAAAATCGTTTATACTATCTCTAGTTCTTATTCATTTATCGTAGTGATTCTTGGTGCAGGAGGAACGGAAGATGAACTTTGAACTTTCAGATGAACAAAAAGACATAAAAAATGCAGCCAAAGAATTTGCCTTGGGTGAATTCCCTGATAGGGCCCAGGAATT
>CAYFXP010000250.1:0-2857 GCA_964346935.1 uncultured Syntrophobacterales bacterium | reverse complement strand
TCCTACGCCTATTACTGCACATTTAATTTTGTTCATTATCTTGAAAGTTTAATATTTTTAGTTTTTAGTTGCAATGATATGATGGTAGTATTAAAGAGAGGATGAATCATATGCTGATTGCTGGAGTTGATGAAGTTGGAAAGGGGCCACTGGCAGGTCCAGTAGTTGCTGCTGCAGTTATATTAGATCCAAATAAGCCAACTGAAGGATTGGCTGATTCTAAAAAACTATCTTTTAATCAGCGGGAAAAATTATTTCCCATCATTAAACAAGCTTGTCTTGATTGGGCTATCGGCCGGGCAGAAGTTCATGAAATAGATAATTTGAATATATTACAAGCTAGTTTATTAGCAATGGAAAGAGCAGTAAAAAAATTATCAATAAAACCGAATCGAGTGCTTGTAGATGGTAAGTATTGTCCAGATGTTCCATATTCAGTTCAGGGCATTATTAATGGCGATCAAATTGTTCCTGTTATTAGCGCTGCTTCTATCTTAGCAAAAGTTGTAAGAGATCGAGAAATGATTGTTTATGATGCTTATTATCCGGAATATGGTTTTGCAGAACCGCATCGTGCGGTCAGCCACGTGGGAGAATCGGGCTACACCCGAAGGGTTTGTCACCGATGAGCTCATCGATTTCACGGCTGACCTCGCCCGCGGGGATGTGGGACTCATCATAACCGGCATATCCTCTGTTTCGGAAGAGGGAAAGATAACCTTTGGGCAGACGGGCATTCACCAGGATGAATGCATTCCGGGACTGAAGAGGCTAACCGATGAGGTCCACCGATACGGCGGCCGAGTTGCCGCCCAGCTCGCCTATGGGGGTGGTAAGTCTCGGTTATTTCAACCCGGAAAACCGCTGCTTGCGCCTTCGGATATGGAACGGGAATTCTTCGGCACAGCGCCGGCCCAGGCTATGACCCTTGATGATATCGAATCGGTAAAAGGGGCTTTCCGGAGGGCGGCACTAAGGGCCAAGGAAGCCGGTTTCGATGCCGTCCAGCCTCATGCGGCCCATGGGTACCTGTTGAGCCAATTCCTCTCCCCCTTGTGCAACCGGCGGGAGGATGAGTATGGGGGTGATTGTCAGAAGCGGGCCAGATTTGTGGGCGAATTAATCGAGGATATCAGACGTGCTGTGGGGCCGGACTTTCCCATTCTGATGAAGTTGAACGGGGACGATTTCGTTGAGGGCGGATTGAAGGCTACCGAGGCGGCCGAGATGGCTTCCCTTTTCGAGAAGGCGGGCCTGGATGCCGTCGAGATAAGCGGTGGCCTCTTCGGCTCGGACAAGATACCGAAAGAGCTCATCCGCAGGAGCGCACGAAAGCCCGAAGAAGGCGTCTTCTTTTTGCCTCAGGCCCAGGAGTTCAGGGAAAGGCTCAGCATCCCCATCATTTTGGTTGGGGGTATTCGTTCAGTGGAGATGATCGAGCGGCTCCTCTCTGAGGAGAAAGTCGATTACGTGGCCATGTGCAGGCCTTTCATCAGGGAACCCCACCTGATAAAACGCTGGAAGTCGGGCGATCGCTCTCCATCAACATGTCGAACCTGCGGGCGGTGCTTGCTCAAGGCCTTTCGGGGTCATACGGTTCAGTGCTATCGCCGCAAGATACCGGTATGAAAAATGACTAATCGAGAATTAAGAATTAAAGGCATTTCATTCTACACTCTTCATTCTACACTCTCAAATGTCGCACGATGGTTTAGGGGAGTGATGAGGAGAGCCGGTATTTCTTCATCTTGTATCGGAGGACGCGTTCGCTTATTCCCAAGCTCCGGGCTGCCTTGGTTTGAATCCCGCCATGCTCGTCAAGGGCCTTCGCAATCAAATCCCTTTCCATCCCTGAAAGCACCTGGTCGAGGGATCGCCCCTTCCCCTCAAGGCCGAGAGCGGCCTCATCCAGACCTTCTCGTACTTGAAAGGGCAAATCGCGGGTTGTGATAATATCACCCCTGCTGATTACCACGCTTCTCTCGATAATATTCTCCAATTCCCGGACATTCCCCGGGTAGCTGTACTTGAGCAAGAGATCCCTAGCCTCCTTCGAGACTTTGGGAACGGGCTTCCTATTCTTCTGGGCGTATTCTTGGAGGAAATGGTCGATGAGCAGGGGAATATCCGCCCTCCTCTCCTTTAATGCGGGAAGGAAGATGGTTATGACATTGAGGCGGTAGTAGAGGTCTTCCCGGAAGGTTCCCGTTCGGAGGCCTTCCTCCAGATCCCTGCTGGTAGCCGCCATGACCCTCACGTCGGCTTTGATGGTCTGATTGCTTCCTAGCCGTTCGAACTCCCTCTCCTGGAGAAATCTGAGCAGTTTCGTCTGGAGCGATGGCGATAGATCGCCGATCTCGTCCAGGAAGATGCTTCCCGTATGGGCTTGCTCGAATCTGCCGATTCGTCTCTGGATGGCCCCGGTAAATGCTCCCTTTTCGTGGCCGAACAGTTCGCTCTCCAAGAGGTTTTCAGGTAGCGCCGTACAGTTAACCTTGATGAAGGGCCTATTTGCCCTGGGGCTCGAGTAGTGGACGGCGTTCGCGATCAGCTCTTTCCCCGTCCCGCTTTCGCCCCGTATGAGGATCGTGGCCTCGCTTTTGGCAACCCTCCCGGTTAAGTTCATGACCTCTTCCATCTTGCCGCTGGCATAGACGATCTGATCGAATCGATACTTTTCCCGAAGCCTGGCCTTGAGCTCCTTGTTCTCGCGCTGCAACAGGATCCTTTCCGATACCTTCCCTATGAGCAAGAGCAGTTCGTCCAGGTCAATGGGCTTCGCGAGGTAGTCGACCGCGCCCTCCTTCATCGCGTGAACCGCCGTCTCCACGGTTCCATAGGCCGTCATCATAACCAC
>CAYFXP010000249.1:0-3497 GCA_964346935.1 uncultured Syntrophobacterales bacterium | reverse complement strand
CCTCTACGACTCGATCATAAAGATCTGCCCCATATTGACCCTCCTTTTGTGCAAATTGGGGGAGATCTTCGGCGGGAAATTCCCAATCGAAGTAGAGGACGCTATACGGAGAGGGGAAGCCATCCATATACGCATATCGCATAAAGGTGGCTGATGGCTAATCCAATGAGTCCAAATAGGAGGGGGGTTCTGGCGATAGCGGGGAGCTCTATCGCCATATTCTGGCCGGGGGCCTTTATCTTCGGTTTCCCCGGTGTTATGGGTCCCCTGTGGCGGGGGATGTTCCATGTGGGCCGCGGCCCCATCGGCAATACCTTGTTTTTCGTGCTGGCCGCCGTGGGAATCTTCATGTTTTTCGTGGGTCACTGGCAGGAGAAATTCGGCACGAGAAGAATGATAACGATTGGGGCCATAATCTGTGGTCTGGATATCATCATGATAGGCTATGCCTCGAAAATCTCTATGGTTTACCTGTGGGCGTTTCTCATGGGCCTTTCTTCCTGTTTCATCTACATCCCCGCACTTACGGCGGTCCAGCGGTGGTATCCGGGAAGAAGGGGGCTCGTGTCGGGAATCGTGAACATGGCGTTCGGGTTATCAGGGGCCATTATGTCTCCCATCTTCGCTCATATGCTTGTGTCGATGGGCTACGTCTCCATGAACCTTACCCTCGCGACAATTGCCCTGGTAGTGGGAGTTACGGCCGCCCAGTTTGCGAAACTCCCTGAGAGGGTGGGATTAGGGAGACCGGCGCCCGTGGTCCCCCCAAAGGGACCTGCTCAGTTGCCGCGCTCACTGACCGTGGCCGAGAGCATTCGGACGAGGAGCTTCTGGTTTCTCTGGCTCACATGGGCATTGATGGGTGCGGCGGGGATCGCGATGGTGACCCTATCAACGGCTTTTGGGCTGTCCAAGGGATTCGCAATGAAATCCGCGGTCCTCATCTTAACGGTTTTCAATATAACGAATGGCCTGAGCCGGATAACGACGGGTTATCTCTCTGATATCATGGGACGAAATACGACTATGAGCGTAACCTTCTTTGCCGCGGGCTGTTCGTATTTTGTTCTCCCCTATCTCAACGGTCTGGGGGCCTCGGCTGTGCTCGCTGCAGTTATTGGTTTCGCCTTTGGAACATTGTTTGCTGTTTCGGCACCCCTGGCGGTTGATTGTTTCGGCCTCGAACATTTTGGCGCGATTTTCGGCCTGGTTTTCACGGCTTATGGTTTTGTTTCGGGGGCGATCGGGCCTTCACTGGGGGGATACATATTGGATGTTTCCGAGGCAAATTTTATACTTGTATTTACTTATTTGGGCGTATTCTGCGTGCTGTCCGGGTTCTTTATTCGATTCGTCTCACCCCCTCGGCCTCAATGATGGGGTTGATTCCCCGTCCTTCTCACTTTTTCCCTTCCTCAATCATAAATCCGAACGGGGTTACATAGATTTCGAAGCTCTTGGTATCGGACGGGAAGGTGAATACCGTGTTACCGTAAACGGCGGTGATGAAGGGCAGTCGTGCACCGTATTCATACAGCCAGCGCCAGCGTGGATCCTCTTCCTGTTCGACAAGGCTGGATGCCGTGGCAGGCTTGTTCGATACGTCCTCGGCCCGAAGGTAACGGCCGCGGACACGGGTGAGCTTGAACATGGTTTGAAGGCCGAGGAAATTGAGCCAGTCATCCCACTTCAAGATGTGTCCCTCGACGGCCCACTGTTGGCCACGCAGCCTATGGTGGCTCAGGTAGCCGACCGTTGGCGGGTCAAATGTCACGAGCCAAAGGGCCATCTCATCATCCGGGCCCTCTGGAGGAGCGCAATACACCATGGCGGCTAGTTGTCGGTGTGTGAAGGCGGTGTAAGACTGGATGAATGCCAAGAGGAATAGAACTGAGGCCGAGAGGGTGACCACCAGTAAAATCAGGAGCAGCCGTAGCGTGCTCGTAACGATACCAATATGGGGAATAGGTCTGCGCCGCAAGCGACGCATGAGGCGATATACCCTCCTGTAGATGAAGCCCATGAGGAGGGCAAGGCTAGCGATCAGCAGCCCTAACGCGACGTAGATGGGAATAGAGCCTGAAAAGGGAAGATTGAACACGGGATTTACCCATCCGTCAGAGGAGAACATGATCCTGTAATTGTATTGCAATCCCCGAGTTAGGAGGGATCTCCGTTCGTTCCGGCGAATCTATGGGCTGATACGATGACCATGTTCTGTTATTGCCTCCTTTGCTCTATCAACATCGCCACTGCGCACGAGGAGAAAATCCGTGTCGTATGTGGATATGGCGAGGATGCTTACCCCGGCCTCAGCAAGGGCGGTGCTGAGCGATGCGATAATGCCGGTGATGGAAAAATCGAGGGGGCCAAGTACCTTAAGGCAACGCCACCCCTTTTCCGCCTTCCAGCTCGATAGGACAAGCTCCTCCGGCAAGATAAGTGAGAGTTCCTCGTCCGTTCGGGTGACCGACCAGAAGGACGTGAAGAAGACCCATTGGGGAATCGCCTCATTCGGCCCGAGCCGGCAGACGGCGAATCGCCCCGGAAGCAGGGAAAGCGATAGTTGCTGCATGAAACCGCCCCCACCTTCAAAACGATCATTCCGGATTATACCATGGATAGCCATATGATTGCTTCATCCCTTCTTTTCGTACCTCAGCTATTGGGGGTGAATTATATCCTCATAAAATCGTGAATTTCAGCGGAAAATGATAAAATATTAAATCACACACCGAGTGAGGAGGGTGACAAAATGTCCAGAGATCCTTTGAAGATTTTTGAGGGGCTTGATCTGGAGCTTCTCAGGCTCGTTGGAAAAACTCGTGAGCTGGCTCTTGCCGAAGGCGCGTTGCCCAAGAAGGTTAAGTTCCTCATGGCAATGGCCCTGGATGCATCTCACGGAACGGTTGAGGGAGTGCGGGCTTTAGCTCAAGCGGCGATACAGGCTGGTGCTACAAAAGAGGAGATCGCGGAAACAGTGAGAGTTGCCCAATACATTAGCGGGGTAGGGTGTGTTTACACAGCCGCGCACGCCCTTGAGGACGTGTTCTAGGTTAAATAGCGTGCCGGGCGGCAAACGGGAAAGAGCGTTGTACCTGCTATAGGTCACTGGCATGATAAGGGCACGATGCTGCAGTTCCCCTCGATTGAGATCAGGGAATTGGGGGTCGCCCTTTTTCGGGCGATAGGTCTTGATTTTTGAGTCCTTATGCTTTATTTTTTGGCCTATGGCGGCCTTTGGCTCTGTGAAACTCTACGGCCACACTACTGCAAACGGCAGAACCGCAAGTAGGCATCCGATTGAACCCCACAAGGGTGATAATCGGGGAAAGGGGGGCTCATATGATAAAGGGAAGGGGCGACATCAAGTCAGGGGAGGTGGAGGCTTTTCTCGGCAAGAATAGCTCGTTCGAGGGGAAGATGGGCTTTGAGGGGATGGCAAGGCTTGATGGTAAGTTTGAGGGGGAAATCTTCTCCGGGGATATGCTCATCAT
>CAYFXP010000248.1:0-4462 GCA_964346935.1 uncultured Syntrophobacterales bacterium | reverse complement strand
TTACGAGGACCTGAAGGATATCATTGCCATGTTGGGCATTGAGGAACTCTCTCGGGATGATCGGCAGACCGTAAACCGGGCCCGGCGGCTGGAGAGGTTTTTGACCCAACCGTTCTTCGTAACCGAGCAGTTCACCGGCCACAAGGGGAAGATGGTGGACCTGGAAGACGCTCTGGGGGGTTGTGAACGGATTTTGAACGATGAGTTTGCGGATTATCCGGAGAGGAACCTCTATATGATCGGGAGTATCGATGAGGCAGGGAAAGAACGGACGTAGTTGACCGTTCGCATCCCAATCGTGTCCGGGGTGAGGGTTTGTATGAGATTGAAGGTGTTGCTTCCGACGGAGGTCATCGTGGATGAGGAAGTGGCAAAGGTCGTGGCCGAAGCGGGAAACGGTTCCTTTTGCTTGCTGTCGCGGCACGTCGATTTTGTGGCGGCCCTTGTTCCCGGGCTTCTCTCTTTCGACACCCCTGAGGGAGAGGAGGTATTCCTCGCCGTTGATGGAGGGATTCTGGTCAAGTGCAAGCAGGACGTCCTGGTATCAACGAGAAACGCAATCCGGGGCCCTGACTTGGGAGAGTTGAGAAAAGCCGTGGAGGAGCAATTTAAGGTGCTCGATGAGCGCGAGAAAATGGCCCGATCCGCCGTGGCCAAAATCGAGGCGAGTTTCGTAAGGCGTTTTTTGGAGATTCAGAAGCGTGTCTGAAAACCATGTCCCCAAGGAGAAGGGAAAGACCTCGGAACTGGTGGACCAGGTGGCCGGTAAGGAAGCGCGTAAATTGAGGGCCCGGCGCGAGAAGGAGCGGAGCATCATGTTCGGGTTGGGCATGTTCGGCCTCGTGGGATGGTCTGTGGCGATTCCCACGTTGATCGGTATCGCCGTTGGAATTTGGATCGACCGGACCTATCCGGGGCCCTATTCCTGGACATTGATGTTTTTGATCATCGGGGTCGCCTTCGGTTGTCTGAATGCCTGGTACTGGGTGAAGCGGGAGAGCAGACATGATTGAATACGGCATCGAATACCCTTTGTAGGGGGATCCTGACAATGAGCATATTTTACTTGTTCGTGGTATTTATGGCCGGTATCGGCATCGGCGTCTTTTACTTCGGCGGGCTGTGGGTAACGGTCCGGCGCCTGCCAACGACGCGACACCCTGCCCTCTGGACCCTGGGGAGTTTCATGGGGCGAACGGGGATGAGCCTCCTCGGCTTCTACGCGGCCATGGGAGGCCGATGGGAACGGCTGTTAGCGTGCCTGTTTGGTTTTCTGCTGGCTCGGCACTTCTTGGTTCGCCGCTGGCGGACAGGCAAAACGCATCTGGTCGAGAAGAAGAGGGTAGACGAATGGGTATAAAAGAGATCAGCCCCGATCAGGTTATCATCTGGCAATGGGGTCCGATTTCCCTCAATGCCACCATTCTCTTCACCTGGGGGGTGATAGCCCTCTTGGTGCTCGTTTCATGGTTGGTGACCCGGAGGCTTTCATCGGGCATGCGATTGTCCCGATGGCAGAACCTGCTGGAAGTGGTGGTCAATGCTATGCGTGATCAAATTCGCGACATCAGCCAGCAGGAGCCGGGGATGTACTTGCCCTTTGTCGGTACCCTTTTCCTTTTCATTGCCGTTTCCAATCTTCTGGCCATTGTTCCTGGCTACACGCCGCCGACAGCGTCTCTCTCCACCACGGCTGCATTGGCCATCTGCGTTTTCGTCGCGGTACCGGTGTATGGAATCCTCAATCGGGGCCTCAAGGGATACCTGAAGCACTATATTCAGCCCACGATATTTATGTTGCCCTTCAATATCATGGGGGAGCTTTCGAGGACCCTGGCCTTGGCTGTTCGACTTTTCGGGAATATGATGAGCGGAACGAAGATCGTTGCCATTCTCCTTGCCATCGCTCCCCTCGTCTTTCCCATCATCATGCACGCCTTGGGGCTGTTGACCGGGTTGATCCAGGCATACATATTTGCCGTGCTCGCCATGGTATATATCGCCTCTGCAACCCGTGCTCACCACGAAAAAGAGCACCGGGAAACAGAACAAGAGCAGAAAGGAGAGAAGTCAGATGGATAGTGTCAGCCTTATCGGTATGGCGTCCGTTATCACGGCCGGCCTGACCATCGGCATCGGTGCAATCGGTCCCGCCCTGGGAGAAGGACGCGCCGTAGCCCAGGCCTTGAGCTCTATTGCACAACAACCGGATGAAACCAATACTATCACGCGAACTCTATTTGTGGGCCTGGCCATGATCGAGTCCACGGCAATATACTGTTTCGTGGTCTCCATGATCCTGCTCTTTGCCAACCCATTCTGGGATTTTGTGATCTCGAAGTAGGAGGGTGACGTGCTTATCGATTGGTTTACGGTTATCGCCCAGATCATCAACTTCTTGATTCTGGTTGCGCTCCTCAAGTATTTCCTCTACGGGAGGATCATTAAGGCTATGGACGAACGGGAGGGGAAAATCCGGTCCCGATTGGAAGAAGCGAGGAAAAAAGAAGAGGAGGCGGAGCGGGAGGCTGAGTTCCTTCGGCAAAAGAACCAGGAGATCGAGGAGAAGCGGGAGGGGACGCTTTCTCGGGCAAGGGAGGAGGCCGATGCGCGCCGGAAAGAGTTGATCCAGCAGGCACGCAATGAGGTCGAGGATCTCAGGGTTAGATGGCGGGAGGCGATTCAGAGGGAGAGGGAATCCTTTATCCGAGATTTCCAGCAGATGGCCGGCAGAGAAGTCTACGCCATTGCCCGGCGTGCCATAGGGGATCTGGCGGATTCAGATCTGGAGGAACGCATGCTGGACGTTTTCCTCCAACGCGTCAAGAAACTGAACGAGAACGAGAAGAAGGAAATTGCCGAGCCCCTGGAGAAAGCCGGCAATGATGTGGTCATACGGAGCTCCTTTGAACTCTCAACGAAGATGCGTCAAAAGGTAACCAGAACGCTCCATGAGCACATAGCCGATGGATTGGATGTAAACTACGAGACGGCCCCTGAATTGATCATGGGCATTGAGGTGAAGGCTCCGGGAGCTAAGATCGCCTGGACCCTGGAGGACTATATGACCACGCTGGAGGAAAGCGCCAGGGATGCCCTACAGGCGCAAGCTCCCGGCGAAAGTGAGGGCGAAATAACGATTTCCGAAGAAAGTGAGAACAGGTAGTTCGAGAATACGATGAAAGCCCAACATGACGAACTGAAAGAGGTATTGGAATCTGCCTTCGGGGTCCTTGACCGGGTATTGGAGGAGAGCCGCCCCCAAGTCAGGGTCCAAGAGGTGGGGACGGTCACGTTCTTGGGCCCGGGTGTGCTGCGGGCTGTCGGGTTGCACGGCGTGCGCGCGGAGGAGATTCTCCGTTTTCCCGGAGGCCGCTTGGGGATAGCCTTTAACGTGGATGAGGCGGAGATTGGGGTTATCCTTTTGGATGAAAGCGAGGGGCTGGGGGCGGGCAGCGAAGTGCGGCGCACCGGTCGGGTCCTGGATACCCCTGTCGGCGAGGGTCTTCTCGGGCGAGTCATCGATGCCAAAGGCCATCCCCTTGACGACATGGGGCCGCTGCGTACCTCGCAACGACGCCCGATTGAGAGGCCTGCCCCCGGAATTATGGACCGCGCACCGGTGACCGTTCCCCTTCAGACCGGGTTGAAGGTGGTGGATGCCCTGATCCCCATCGGCCGGGGACAGAGGGAGCTTATCCTCGGCGATCGGCAGACCGGCAAGACGGCCATCGCGGTGGATACGATTATCAACCAGAAAGATAAGGACGTAATTTGTATCTACTGCGGGATCGGAAAACGTGGATCAGCACTGGCAAGAGTTGTCGCCGACCTACGCGAGAGAGATGCCATTGAATATTGCATCGTTATTTCAGCTACCGAGGAGGATCCCTCAGGCCTGCAGTTCACGGCACCCTACGCAGCCATGACCATGGGTGAGTATTTCATGGAGCAGGGGAGGGATGCGTTGGTAGTTCTGGATGATTTGACGCGACACGCCAGGGCATATCGAGAACTCTCCCTTCTTCTCCGTCGACCACCGGGGAGAGAGGCGTACCCCGGGGACATCTTCTATATTCATTCCAGGCTCTTGGAACGATCGACGCATTTGCGAGACGAGCTCGGCGGCGGGTCGTTAACTGCTTTGCCCATCATTGAGACGGAGGCGCAAAATATTTCGGCCTACATTCCGACGAATCTCATCTCCATTACCGATGGGCAAATCTACGTCTCCCCAGAGCTATTCCAGAAAGGGATCTTGCCCGCCGTGGACGTGGGGAAATCGGTGTCACGGGTTGGTGGGAAGACGCAATTGGTGGCTTATCGTGGTGTCGCAGGAGACCTTCGCCTTTCATACTCCCAGTTCGAAGAACTGGAGGCCTTTGCCCGTTTCGGTACCCGTTTGGACGAAGAGACCCGAAAGACCCTCGAACGGGGTCGCCGTGTGCGTGAAATTTTGAAA
>CAYFXP010000247.1:0-4012 GCA_964346935.1 uncultured Syntrophobacterales bacterium | reverse complement strand
AGCCACCGCAGGGCCCTTGGGCAGCGGACTCGATGATAGGGCCTTGGCCCCATCGAGGAGTTGCAAAGAGCTTTTCACGGGGAGAATCCCCGCCTGTCTCAAGGCCCCCTCGTATACCTCATGCCGACCAGCCAGTGAGCCCGTATGGGACTTAGACGCCAAATCGCTGACGTTAGCAAGCCCCACCTTATACGCTACGATCGGCTTCTTACTCCTGAAACCCACCGCCACCTCCAACAACCGCCGTGGATTATCGATGCCCTCCATGTACATGGCAATCACCCGGGTGTCCGCGTCTTCCATCAGATAGGGGATCATGTCTGCAAAATCCATGTTACATCGGTTGCCCAGGCCCACAATCTTGCTGAAGCCAAAATCGTCCCTCATGGAAAGGAACCCCATCAGGTGGGACATGCCACCGCTCTGGCTTAGGAGGCTAATCCCTCCTTTTCTGGCCTCTGAAAACTCCGGGGTGAAGGAGGCATTCAGGCCAGCGTGAAGGTTGACAATGCCGAACGTATTCGGACCGATTACCGGTATACCCGCCTTATCGGCGAGATCCATGATCTCATTCTGCAATCTTCCGCCCGATTCATCTTCGATTTCCCTGAAGCCTGCCGTTATAAGGACTATCCCCTTCACCTCTTTTTCAGCGCAATCCCTGATTATCCCCGACACAAGCCCGGCAGGCAGGGAAATGATGCAGAGGTCCACCGTGTCCGGCACATGCATCAGAGATGCATAGCTTTTCACGCCGAGGATTTCCTCCTTGCCCGGATTAACGGGAAAAATGCTTCCCGAATATCCTCCCTGGATTAAGCTCTTCATAACGTGGAAGCCGAGCTTGCGTTCGTTGTCGGATGCACCAACAACCGCCACGGAACGGGCGTTAAAAATGGCATCTATTCCCCCTAGCTTATCCGGCATATCCCTGTTTCCCTTCGCTTTGACCCTGTCACAACGTTAAAAAACCCCTAAAATAGTCGTTCCTCGCCGCTCAAACCCCAGCCGGAATCTTAGAATAATGGAATACTGGAAGGATGGGTTGCCAGGGGCAAAATAATGGATCTGTACGCATTATTCCACTGTTCCAATATTCCATCATTCCACGTGAACAGCATAAACCGGCCGTGATTAAAGAACCTATAATTTCAATGCATTGTAGAAATCCCGAGAGATTTGGTTCGCGCTCAGAACTCCTTGTTCCAGTTTTTCAGCGATCTCCGAAACATAACGTGACAGGAAGCGTTATGGCCGTATGATCAAGGAGGGTTCTTTCTCCGTTTTCTCATATTTCTCCGCGATTACGCGGTATATGGATGTAATCACCAGTTGCAGCAAAAAAGGGTTAGGGCGAAATGAGCTGATCTCCTTTTCCAAGTCGAGGGCTGCTGCCAGGGAACGCTTGGCCTCATCGCTCCGATCCAGTTTCAAAAGCACGTATGCCGTCTCCTCAAGCCTTCTCCTATAGAGGAGCCTGCGCTCGGCGGGGAAGAGTTCTTCAAGGGCTCGCCGGTATATACCCTGAAGCCATCGCTCCTTTTGCTCGGGATTGAGGGCAATTTTGCTTTGCTCTGCGTCATTCACCTCCCTGGTGTACGGTTCAACCTCCTCGGGTTCCAATAGCCAGTTGATAATACCCTCCGTTGTGAGGAGGTCCTTTGAGTCAGCGAGGAGGCGGTCATTTCCCCTAATCTCGTCCAGATCCAGAAATTGATAAATCAGGGGACCATGAATCACATTCCCTAAATCGCGGATCTCCCTTTTGGCCATGAGGTAATTCTGGGGCGGGGTCTTCCCCTTCTGCTCGGTGAGGGCATATGCCTCCTCCAACAAGAATCGCCCATATACCGGTGGAATTTCCACAATGGGAAGTCCAACCTTTTCCCTCACATTCTCCAAGAAGGCATCAAAGGCCTTCCTCGTCATCTCATCACGTTGAAAATCTACGAGCCCCTCGATGTCGCTTGCAAGGGCCTGCAAGGCATGAAGCCCTCGGGGAATTCTGGGAATCCCAAGAACTATGAGCCTATTGCCTAAGTAATCTATCCCACTCATAAATCCCTTGGGTTGACTGGCCGGGAGAGGCCGAATTGCGGGAGCGCTCCTCTCCCTCTCCCCCGTATCCTCAATGGATATTCCCCGCTGCTTCAAACGATAAAGGGACTTCTTTATGGCCTTGAGCAAGGCCTTGTTCTGACAAGAAGCCTTCATCTGCATCAGGATCGTCGCCGTGGCCGTGGAGGGAAGCCTCGCCAGGCCCTCAGCAATAGCCGCATCCAATTCGTCCGACCTTCCCAGAAACTGCGATACAAACTCAAGAGAGCGCTGGAGATGCTCTCCCTGCCGCTGATACAGGCCGATCCTGTCAATAACGGCCTGAACAACCTGAAGGGTCTCATCGCTGTACGAAAAGCCCTGAGCTTTTTTCTTTTTTTCCTTCCTTCTCGCCATAGGGCTCGATTACCCTTGTAATCCTACCGATTTGCGTTTAATTTAACGCAAAAACCCTCGTCCTTGTCAACCGTTGGGCGACCCTTTCAGAAGCTTCATGTCCCTGTCTCGCTATGAACGGTCCGATGGGAAAGCAAGCGATCCGCGAACAAGTATGGAGGAAAATAGCCCAAGAGGGCCTCCATGCGGACCCGTATGGCAGGATTCCACCCTTCCCTGGTCAGAACAAGGCTGCTGAAAGGCTCAGACGGACAGCCCTCTACAGGGGAAGCCTCAACGTTATGGTCCCCCCCGACCGGCCCCAGCTCCAGGTGAGGATCAACCTTCTCCAGGATCGAAAGAGGTTGATTATGGCCACACCGGGCCTTCGAGATGGGTTTTATGAAATACCCGGCGGCCAAATACCTCCCTCCCTCTGGACCAAAGCCGTCAGTAGTGTCGGTGTAATCAGATACGGGAAGAAGCTGGCAACCACATTGGACGAAATCGGCCGAGTCGACCTGATGGTAACGGGTGCAGTGGCCGTCAGCCTTAAAGGGGATCGAATCGGAAAGGGGACGGGATATTTTGATTTAGAGTATATGATCCTGAGGCAGATCGGCTCAGTCACTGGAGACACGCCAATCGTCGCCGTCATCGATGACCTTCAGGTCTTCGAGGAACTACCATGGGGAGAAAAGGACGTATCCATAGATCTCATCGTCACCCCCTCCGCATCCATTCCAGTCCGCCATCCTCATCCCAGACCAAGGGGAATAGATTGGCCTTCCCTCCAAGGGCGCCAGATGAAACGAATGCGTCCGTTGCGAGAGCTCGCCAGATCGAGGTAAGAGTAGGCTTCAAGATGCCTTCTTGAACATTCTCCTGAAGAGACCTTTCAGGTTTGGGTGGACCGGATACCGCAATGCTTCAGCAATTTGTAAGTGTTTCCACCCGAGGTCATGATGGGCTGTGGCTGAATAGAGAATTGCCAGGTTGTTGTGGGCCTTCGCATAGGCGGGTTTAAGCTGAACAGCCTTCTTGTATTCGGAGATGGCCTCATGGAGGCGACCCATCTTTCTATAAGCGGTCCCCAGATTGAAGTGGACACCCGCGATGTCTGGGAACAGGGAGACGATCTTCTTCCAATGGGGGACGGCCTTCTCGAACTGGCCGGCCCGGACGTGTACCATGGCCAGTCTGTGGTGGGCCTCAATCAGGTTAGGCCATTTTGCCAAGGCCCTCATCAGGTCGGTGAATCCATCTCCATACTCCCGCGTTTTGGCATAGGCCAGTCCCAGGTTAATATGAGCCATGGCATAATTAGGATTAATTCCGATGGCCTTTTTATATTCCGCGATGGCTTCTTCCAGCATGCCCTTTTTTTCGTACGCAAAGCCGAGGATATTGTGAGCTTCCGCCCGATTGGGGTTCACCTCCACGGCCTTCTCCCACTCATGGATGGCGCTCTCAAGCATTCCCTTATCGAAATACTCGATGCCCGAAATCAAGTTCCGATCTTCCGACAATTCCCACCCTCCCGGTTCATCCAAGGGCCCCAATCTCCACGCCCCTCACC
>CAYFXP010000246.1:0-3525 GCA_964346935.1 uncultured Syntrophobacterales bacterium | reverse complement strand
CCTCAAGCAGGGTGCGAAGCTCTTTCTGCCCGGAACTGATAGCGCTCAGTTCATCCTGAAAAACACACGCGGTGCTGGTGAAGACGTCCGTTGAGAAAAACCCCATGATCTCCGTCAGCTTGGCAGTTACCTTGTTCTTGTCTTTCCAGGATTCCCCCGTCGCCTCGTTCCGAAGTAGCGTGGACCTGTTTTCGAAGTCCTTTTCGAGCAGGTAGGTTTGGCCGTTCGTCTCGAATCCCAGAGAGATGTGATAGAGCGTTTCCCTATTCCACTCCCTGGCCTCCTCAAGGCGCTGGGCTAATGACCTGGGGTCCTCAAAGAGGCTGAAGAGGATGGCGGAGAGAAGCGAGGATTTTCCGGCCTCGTTGGGGCCCTTAAAGAGCACGATGCCGTCACCGATATCGCTGGAGAAGCTATCGATGTTCCGAAACCGGTTGATCTGAATCCGGGTTAATTTCACGGCATCAGGCCTCTTTCCCGCTCAATAGGGCAAAACCCCTTCGGAGCGCCTCTTCCAGGACGGGCTTTTCGTCGGGGCCGGCGGCCTCGAGCCTCTTTTCCATGAGGCGGAGGAACTGGCCCATGACGGTGGTTTCCGGGAAGTCCGCGGCACGGATAGGCTCGAGCGAGGTGGTCATCTCCCCCGCAATGACCTCGAGGTGGAAAAACGAATCTTCCAGCTCGACAACGTGGCGTTCCTCCCCTACATCCCAGGTTATCGGCGTTAATCCCCGCAATCTGAGGCGGAGGAGGGTGTTGGGATCGGCATGCTTGCGGATTTCCTGAAGAAGCCCTTCCTCCCTTTCAAAGGCCTCGATTTCCAGATCGACGGTTTTCCACAGGTACTTCCCAACCCGCTTCTTCTCAACCCGGGTGGCCGATTCATCGATGGACACGAGAAGCACGTAGCCCGAATCCTCCCCTTCTTCAAAGCTGAGGGTCTCCGGCGCCCCGCAGTAAAAGGCCTTAACCCCGCCCTGCGAAAAATCAGCGTATCGGTGCCAGTGCCCGAGGGCAACATAGCTCATGCCAGTGGCGGCAATCTCCCTCCCTTCAATGGGGTAGTAATCGCCGGAAGATTTTCCCTCGATGGCCATCTCGCCGTGGGCCATGGCCACGTGGTAATGTGTTTCCTTGCTCTTCTCAAGTCCTGTCAGCGGACTCTCGGTGCCCGTAGGGTTCAGGTTGGCCCTGCCATAAACCGTTAGATCCAAATCCGGAAAGGCGATCGATCTCATTTCATCCGTAAAGATGTGCATATGGGGTATGGCCCGAAACTCCGGGCGCCGGTACACCGAGGAGGCGTCGTAACAATCATGCGTCCCCGGGAGGATGCACACCGGGATCGACGCCAGCCTTTTGAGCTGGGCCACGGCTTCATCTACAAGATTCCTCGAAACGGCGTTGGAGTCGAACAGGTCGCCGGCGATGAGCATTAGATCAACGGCCTCAGCCAGGGCCAGATCCACCGTGGCCTTAAGAGACTCTTTCACCCCCTGGCGAAGCTGCCTGCCCTTTTCCCCAAAGCCGATGAACTTGACGCCGAGCTGGTGGTCGGCGGTGTGAAGAAGCTTGATCATACCGCAGTCAATTTACGATGCCCCATGAGTGCGTGATTGAGTTATCTTCTCAACGATCTTTTCCAGAACGGGCGTCCGTAAAGATCCAAGCGGAAACCGGCAAACGGTAAATGACATATAAAGTCTTCAAGCCGTTACGCTTTTATTGTATGCCGAACGATTGAGATAACCCGGATGAAGCCGCTTCAGCGGTTTCAGGCTGGGTTCACTGATTTTTTTGGCTGTTCCTTCACGGCAGGAAGTGAGGTTCATTTCTAATAGCATCCAAGCACTCCGCCAAAGATAATTCGATATAGATCTCGCACCACTTCCCTGTGGGCCTCATGTATGCAAGATTAAAGCGTTTATTGCCAACATATTCCAGACGAGCAAATCTGGCCTCAAAATATGGTGAAATGGCATTTGGATCAGGGCAGGCATACTTGGAGCAGAGGTAAAAATAATTGCGATACCATTTCGAATAAATATCAGCGATGTAGTTAAAATGCTCGTCTCGGGCAGGAGGTTTAACGTGTGTCGGCTTCAAAACGGTATCAATGAGTTCGTTCGCCTCTGCTGTCACATTTGCCTTAAGAGCATTTGGCAGCTTAGGTTTGGCTTGCTTTGGAGGACTAAAGACCCATACCTTTCTGCTTTTTGCCATGTTACCTCATCTCGTCGAAAGAAACTTTGATTTAACGATTACCCTGACAACCTAATGCCTGAGAGCACCCTTCAGGCGGCGACGAAGCTGCAAGCCCCTCAGGTCCAATGATTCATTATGCTTCGTTTACCTTTATCACTCATCCTGTATACCCGCATACGCCCGCTCTTGGAGAATTCACCACCGGCAGCCGTATCTCCTCATCGCATTCATGGGCTTCTGCACAGGCTTGGCATAACCAGCCCCCTTCATCCCATTGGCATTCAGTACAAATCTCCGCAGCAGGAGCCTTTCCGCATTCGTCACATGGAATTTCAGGAGCTTCGTTTCTGGATAGAATTTCAATAGGCTTGTTCTGTTCCATTGGACCTTCATACTCTCTGAGCACCTTGAGCAAAAGCTCCGTAGTAGTGCCAAAATCATATTCATGCAGTAACTCCATCCCTAGCTCCAATACGTCTTTCAGCTTCCGTCTCATTCCCAATTCACTCCCTTTATAGCTAAATGCGCTCATATGACCACAGCACTCCAGCCAGATATCCCTCAAGAATTGATCTAAGGTTCCCAAGCTAGCGTTGCTGTTGACTTTCAGATGTAACCAGTAATCAGGCGAATAATACCACGCGACCTGAATATGAAAAAAGGGCTGTACCCGATTCTTTTGCTGTTGTGGCTGATGCTGCAGGCTTTTGGGGATACACGATTGTAAGTGTTTTGTCATACCCGCCTTTGTGTATTGAGAACTGCACAGTAAACAGATGCCTGACGTCATTTTGCGCTCCTTGCTTTTTGGCTAGTCTTCTACTTGATGCTTTTTCTTTTCTTCCGGTTTCGTGATTTGCCCTTCTTCTTGTCGTTCTCCGGGGCAAGCAGCTCAAGCTTCTCACCGTATTGAGCTACTACCTGATTACGCAATTCCTCACGTTTTGAATAAGTCACATATCTTGCACTCTCCCTCGAAAGAGCCGAAAATATCATTCAAGTTATCTTCTTTCATGACCTGATGAATGCCCCTCTTGTCGTTATTTTTTTTCGCCGCCAAAGATCGAGTTCGGGTGCCCTGAGCGAGCGGAACGAGTCGGCCCGTCGACCGAGAGCGACGTCGATGGGCTCAGGGTCGATGCTGAGTAAAATCGAGGCATTTATGCTGAGCCCTGTCGAAGCAACGAAGGTCCTGCTGCATTGACGGGTTGTGTGCTCCGAGAACGCTCCTACGAACCCCGTGCATCCATAGTGCCCGTTCAGCTTTGGAGAGGCATCAGAAGGGTGGACCGGAGTTCGTCAAAAGGAGGCTCCAAGATT
>CAYFXP010000245.1:0-3980 GCA_964346935.1 uncultured Syntrophobacterales bacterium | reverse complement strand
GGAGCAGCCGACAAGGCTGCAAGTCTAATGGGGTGAAAGTCCCCTGTCGTCAATTGCCCGTTTCGGACGACGAGCATATCCGGGGCACGGGGAGGCAACAAACCGTGAGATGCTCGGATGTAAGCAAGCCACGGCCGCCCGGTTCATTTGTTGGACTGCGGTGGGAGCGATCTGGGTGGTGAGCAAACCTGGGGGCCTGAACATAAAGGAATGGCTGCAGCCCCGAAATGGCGCTCCCGTAGTGAAGTCGCTTTACGGAGGTGGTGGGAAAGCCGACCTTGTGTTCGCATGGGGAAGGCCGATGTTTCTATGGGAAGTAACGGGCGCGTGCACCATGGAAGCCCACCGGGGTAGGGGCCCAGGCACCTGGGGAAGGACTTGCAGAGTAACGTCGGGAAGGACCATCTCCCAGCGGGGGCTGGCGGCAACCTGCGAAGACCCGTTGTAATAGGGACAGCCGAAGTCAGCGGGAGGGATTTGGTCTGGCGCATGAGCCCGTATGAGCGATGAAGGAGGGGTAATGTCCTCTGACGCGACGCAGAACGTCACGCCGCAAGAGGTAACGCCTGTTGCGGGCAAAGGGGCTCTCGGCTCTGGCGGGCACTGACGTGGCACAGCCTGGGACTTCGAGCCCATAGAGCTGGTATCAGCCGTGAGGGTGTCGAGCCAGTGGGCAAACCGTTACTGCAAGGGGTGGATGTGAGCCAGCGCTTAAGCTTCGGTGGTAGTGGGAAGGCCCACTGGGGAAAGCCAGGGTCGCCAACCGGACTCGGGAAATCCGACTGTCCGGGATGACACGGGGGGCCTGCGGAAACGTGAGCTAGGGTGGAATTAGGAACCCGCCGCACAGACCGAAAGGGTGCGTGACGGAAACTCTCCGCCTAAGGCTGCGCGCGCCGCAGTTCTATCCCGACCATAGGAAGCAAGGGATCGCCGGCAAACGTCCTCAGCCGAGAGACCATCCAGAGTTTTCCATAGCTCGACGTCAAGGTCGAGGTATTGGATCGACTCCCTTTCTTGCTTAACACGATCTTCCAAAGCTCGTTATCCGTGATGGCGTTGTCGTGGGATCACGTTCCCACCAGCGGGAGGTCTTTCGTCACGCGGAAATATACGACGTACTTAATGGCATCACCGGTTCCCGGGCACACCACCTCGTCGGCGCGTTTGCGAATCTCCTGGAGGAGGGGTCCCTCGGTCTCCTCCTTCACCTTTTCCAGATACAGGCGTACGCCCTTATAACCCTTCTCGTTGAATGCATACACGGCGTAGGGATTCTCCTGGAGGTTGGCGTGGGTGAGCCGGTCGGTCATGCCGAAGGCCAGAGTGCCGTCCTCCATCACGTGGGGCCGAGAGTATATGGCGATGTCTATCTCGCCGCTGCGCCCCCCAGTGGCCAAAAACCCCTTTCCAGTCGTCTTCTCGAAATAGTCCCTCCAATTCATCTCTCTCCTCCTTTTCGTAGTTGGAATCCCTTTTCCTCAGCTAAAGGCTCATGTGTTCAACTGCCATAACTCGAAGTTGAGCACTGCTGCAAAGGCCACCCAGATAAGGTATGGCAGCAACAAATAGCCCGCCATCGGAGTTGACCGCCAAAAGGCGATCAGCGTCGCCAGTATAGCGAACCATAGAACGACGATTTCCCCAAAAGCCAATCCCGGCATACGCAGCCCAAAAAAGAGAATCGACCACGCAACGTTAAGCCCCAGCTGTACCATGAAGAGTGCAATGGGTATGGACGCCGCAGCTAAACTGCCTCGTCGCCACACGAGCCATGCTCCCAGGGCCATCATGAGATACAGGGCTGACCAGACGGGGCCAAATACCCAGTCAGGAGGGGTCCAGGAGGGCTTGGCCAAACTCGCATACCAGGTTGGAATCGAGGGAGTTGTAAAGATGGATCCCAAAAAAGCGGCGCCGAAACAAATCCCGATCCATACTCCGAGACCGATGAGCGCCCGCATCAGGCTCATTATTACCTCCGAAAGTCCGGGGAAGGCCCCTCTGATTACTTGGGTTCGGTGGGGTACTGGGCATTAGACCATTCGCGCCAGCCACCTTTGAGGGCGTAGACCTTGGTATATCCCTTGTCCAAGAATTTCCGTGCCAAACTGGCACTGGTACCCTCATTAGGTCAGGCACAGTAGAGCACGAGCGTCCTGTCTTTTGGGTACTTATGAGCCCAAGATTTGAAACCTTTTGGATTTTCCCGAATTGCGCCTTTGATTTTCTTTTTGCTCCCCTTCCAATCCCTGTTCGCTCGGACATCCAAGATGACCACATCAGGATCATCGAGCAATGCCTTGAGCTCCTCCTTTGTCATTCTGGGGACCTCATCGGCGGCAGCAAATGGTGCGAGCATGCTAACAACGGCCAAGCCAAGGACCAGGATGACGAGTTTACCTTTCATAACATACCTCCTGTTCCATCTCACACGTGGTTTCGCAATTGGAGTTCCAGAGGATGGGGATGTAAATAGTACTGCTCCCTCAGGTAAGGCTGATCGTATTTGCGGACGTAGTGATTGACGAGCGTGGTCGGCACGATGAGGGGAATGGTTTCCTGACGATAGAGGTCGATGATCTCAAGCAGTTCCTGTTTTTCGTCCGCGGAAAGCAGTTTTTTGAAATAACCCAAAATGTGGGTAAGGATGTTGGCGTTCTTCTTGGGTGTGGATTTGAGACGGAGGGCTTCCATAAACAGCTTCTGATATTCCTCATAGAGATCCTTCAGGGGGATCTCCTTAGCGCGGGCCACCAGCTTCCCCATCATCCGGTGATGCTCGGGGCTGTGGGAGAGGATTAACATCTTGTGCTTGGTATGGAAATTCACCAGGTTCCCCCGGCTCTTCCCATCCGCAAGGCCCTCTCGCCACCGTTTCAAGGCGAAGATCCGTTCGATGAAGTTTTCGCGGATCTTCAGATCGTGAAGCCGACCGTCCTCCTCGACGGGGAGGAGGGGGAAGTGTTCGATAAACGCCCTGGCGAACATCCCCACCCCCTTTTTCACGGGGATCCCCTTTTCGCTGTAAACCTTAACGCGTTCCATGCCACTGCTGGGCGATTTGCTCTTAAATATGTAGCCGCAAAGATCCTCCTTTTCCAATTCAATGACCCGTTTGCGCGCCCACCGGGTCATGCGGTCCGTATAGTCTTGTTTGGTCCGTGAGGTAATGAAGCGGGGAGAGCCAGGATCCCCTACCAAGCGAAAAGGCTCTCGGGGGGTACTGAAACCGCACTCTACCTCGGGACATACGGGCACGTATTCCACAAATCTCCCCAGGGTATCGGTGAGAAATCGGTCCAATTTATGATCGCCATTCCACCGGACCCTCTCACCGAGTAAACAGGAGCTCACTCCTAGTCTGATCTTTGTGTTCATAGGTGTTTCCTCTTGATTCTCATCTGCGTCAGGCCCATTCCCTGGAAAGAGCAATCATAATACCATACCTTTAATCTGTAAGGTAATACCAAATGCAGCTACCGCTCATGCTTTCACGTTCTGAGGACGTTAGTCATTCGCAAGGCCCATTGGAGCCTGAGGTGGGCTCAGATTCCTGGATAAAACCCTTTAGTCCTCAAGGATACACGGGGGATAGTAGACATGGACAGCTCAATCACTCGCCGTCAATTTCTGGGAAGATGTCTGGGTGACACGGGCCTCGTTCTTGCGGCTTTCATCACCGCTTGTCTTCTCCTCGTTCCCTCATTTCCCTCTGGCGCATTGGCATCGAATCGATTAAGGAGAAGATTTCCGTGATATCCACCTCGCCCCCTCGGCTGAGCTTCTCGCCTCCGTCCTTTCCGATGAGCACCACGATGAATTGGCCGGGGTTCACCGAGAAGCGGTTCCGCAACGAAGCGGCCGACTGATGGTCGATCAAAGAATCGCCCAGGCGGCTCTCTCCGGATTCCAGGATGTGGAAGATCAGAAGATCTCGATCCACTATTTCATGTTCTTGGCGTTGCAGCTCTCTCCGG
>CAYFXP010000244.1:0-6073 GCA_964346935.1 uncultured Syntrophobacterales bacterium | reverse complement strand
TATTGTGGCTATCCCACTCATGGCGGGGCGGGCTTCGCTCTCCCCAAGTTATGCATAGAGATATACCTCTTCGTATTTACGGTCTAAACCATATCGAATGCTAAGGTCTTTCACTTTATGCAGAACTCCCTTGGTATCTTCGACGAGGGCGAAGGTATTTTGCCTTCCGAGCGCATAGGGTGCATACCACAAAATCAGGAGGATGAGGGCAACACAGGCCAATTTCTTATGAGGCTTCTCCTGCCTCCGTAGGGTACGTACAATGCCCATTTTCCTTCTCCCCTTGCATTCTATTTTCCAATCTTTGGTTAGTCATAGCATCCCGAATTCATAAAAACTCAATAGCGGAAGAGAGCGGCTGATGGCCCGCCATCGGGCACTTCATCCGGCTCCACTGCATAAACCGTTCCACCCTTTAAGAAGGTTTGAACTGCAGCCATGTCCAAGAGATCTTCGTCGCCGGGCTCTGGCTCCTGGTGCAACCTAACTGCACTCTTATCTGGATTAAAAGCACCCCACTGCTGAAGTCCAAGAGCGACGAACAACAACTCCACCCTGCCATGATACGCAGCCGGAGCAATCTCTTTGATATCCCTGGATGTCCTTCTCGTGCCAGCGAATTGCCGATAAAGCGTAACTGCATCCCTCTGCGCCTTCTCAAAGTAGGCCTCGACAACGCTCCAAGCCCGACCGTGCAACTCCTCTGCACTCAAGCCTTCGGGATTTCCCTCAACTCCTTCTTCCATCAAATGAGGATATGTATTTGCCTCCCTATAGATGGGAAGGAGGTAATCAACGCTCGCAACCACCAGAGGCGCTTCTTCGTCACGAAGGATGTCATGCAATCCACGGTCAACGTATCGAAAGTACCGGAAGAGATTGACCTTGGAGTCGTCGGTCCCAACTCCGTGGCCATGGAACATGGCTGGGCGTTTTCCCTTCCTTGCCGGAGTTCCGGTGTGGAACTGAAGCTGTTTCTCAGGGTCATCAAACCTGAGGGCTTCGGCAAGATTTCTGGGTACTCCCTCCAGCTCGATTTCACGAGAACTGTATCGAGTCCCCTGAAGCAATCTGATCTCGTTTTGGCTGAGGGCCAAGACGTAAAACCGGCCGTCAGCGATGAAGAGGGGAAGAAGGGGTTTTACGTGGAAGCGATCTGAAACCACCACCAACTCCTGAAACTCGAGCGGCAGGCAGTAGGAGCGAAACAAACCCTGAGACAAAAAAATGGCCAACCCATCGGTCTGGTACTGCCAGAAAAGATTGTCCTCCAGAAGTCCTTGGACCGGCTCCACGAATTCCTCCACCTCGGAAGATCTCAAACCAGCCTCGGCCAGACCCTCTTCAGCTCTAGCGAGCATATTCTTCAACCGTATTGGATCCTGTCGAGTCTCCGGCCCTGCTCGGTGCGTCGGCATGAAGGTCGAGACGCACAATCCGGTATGCTCAATAAGTTCCTTGAAGTCGCTTTTGGATAGCGTGTTCATATGGCCACCACGTGCTCTTTTATTTTCTTGTCTTGTTTGCTACTACCCGAAACCCAAAGCTCAAGTGCACTTCTCCTTTACTCTTCAAGCTCCACCCTGAGGGAGAGGAGCTTCAGCATATCCTTGAGCGCTATGATACCGACTAAACGTCCTCCCTCTGCTACCATGAGACGGCTGGCACCCGTTCGGCTCATCATCGAGATGGCCTTCATGGCATCGGTACCCGGTTCAATCGTATTTCCGTCGGAGCATTGGGTTGCCACCTCGGCGACTTTTCGCTGGCCCCATTCCTCCCGAGGAATTTCCTTTATCTGCTTCGTCGTGATACAGCCAATGAGCTTGTCAGAGTCCTCCACCACGGGAAACAGCTTATAGTGATACTGGTAGATATAATCCTCTACGAGTTCCTGAATGGATGTGGATGGATTTACCGTTACTAGGTCAGTTTTCATGAAACGCCGCACTGGTTCACCCTCTAAGGCCTTCCGCATAATGAGCTGCTGATAGGACATCTGAGATGCACTCCTGAGGAACAACCCAATCAAAAACATCCAGATTCCGCCGATCACATTCCCTCCGATGAAATTAAAAACCCCCAGCACAATCAGCCCGATGCCGAAACCCGACCCAATGGATGATGCAACGCGGGTGGCCCACCGGATGTTTCCCTTCCATCTCCACAGCGCAGAACGGAGTACCCGCCCCCCGTCCAGGGGATAGGCCGGAAGGAGGTTAAAGCCGGCCAGAATAAAGTTTATCATTGCCAGGTAACTAAAAACCCCATTTACCGGTATCGGCCAGCTATTCAGCCTTCCAGCGGTGGAAGCTCCATAAAAGCCAATACCCAGGAGAATGCTGGAAACCGGCCCTGCAATGGACATCAAAAATTCGGTCTTGGCACTTTCAGGCTCCTCTCTCATTTCCGCTACTCCTCCAAAGATGAAGAGGGTTATCCCTTTGATGGGCAATCCTCTTTTCCTCGAGATCAGGGAGTGGCTCAGCTCGTGAAAGATCACCGAAATGAAGAGCCCTACTGCTCCGGCCGCACCCATCCACCAGTACGTGGCTTTCGAGAGATTCTTGTAATAGTGAGGAAATACGCCGGCGGCCAGCGTCCATGTAACGAGCACGGCAATGATGATCCAACTCAGGTCAATCCTGACCTCAAACCCAAGGATCGTGAACAATTTTATTCGTTTTCCAAACAGGCCTCACCTCCAAGCCTGCTTTCAGGTGAATGTTTTTTACTTTTTCCACGTATGACGCTTATGGTATCATGATACGCGTCACCTAGTGGTGGGTAAATGGGGTGAATATAGTACTTCAGGACCGAAAATGATGTATTTAGGAGGTTAATTAACGTCTCCGGGAGGATTGGCTGATGATCTCAAAATTTCCAGAACCAAAAACCCCCATATACCCTTACGGCTAGGCCGGCTTTTCATAGGTGAAAAAGCTTCCCCTTCTGATCGTCAACTCTCCCCTAATTCTTTTCCCCTGACCTCATGGGCGACTCGTCTTTGCAATTCCTCGAGCCCGGGAGCCAATTCAACGGGAAAAGACCTGGGTTTATCCAGTGCTTTATAACCTTCATCCAAGGTTTCAAATTCCTTCTGGCATCGATCCCTTATAGCTGTCAGGGGTTCCGGAGGTTGTTTTGTTCTCCCATCCTTTATGACCATTTGGAGCAGAGGGGTCCCCTCCAGTTTCTCAGCGCGTAACGCAATGATATCCTTGGATAGGCTATCGCCCCTCCTTATTCTGAATACCTGTTTTTCCCCTACAAGCGTCCTTTTACCTGTGCTCAATTTCAATACCGGGCGGCCGGCATACTGGACCAATTTGTAGGCAATATCTAAATAGGGGGCATCTGCGGAAACCCCCATTTTCGTACCGATGCCAAAGGCATCGATTTCCGCGCCTCTCTCCAGGGCACTGGTGATTTTGAATTCATCGAATCCTCCACTGGCAAAAATCTTTGTATCCTCCAATCCCTCCCGATTGAAGATAGCCCTCACTTCTTTACTCAATGTGGCCATATCGCCGCTATCGAGCCTCACGCCCCTCAGCTTGTTTCCTCGACTCAGCATTTTCTTTGCGACATCCACAGCCTTGTGGGCACCCGTAAAGGTATCATAGGTATCTATGAGCAGCACCGTGCTCTCGGGAAAGGTCTCGGCGAAAGCGCGAAACGCATCTATCTCCTCTTCAAAGCTCGTAACAAACGAATGGGCCATCGTACCGGAAATGGGAATACCATATACCTTCCCCGCCAGCACATTGCTGGTACCGCCCAAACCTGCAATATAGCTGGCCCTGGCCACCTTTAACCCTGCTGACGTGCACCGATTGGTTATTGAGCTTGGCCCCCTTTCCCCTTTCGGCCACGAACACGTGACCACGCAAGGGATCGTGGATAACCCCGATGATTGGCGCATCATCCTCCAACAGGGCTATGGAGACGGCGAAAACAGGATGGTGGTGGACGTAATTTGTCGTGCCATCCAACGGATCCACAACCCAGGTATATCCCTTGCCGATGGTTCTCCTGCCTGACTCCTCAGAGACAACGGCGTGATCAGGAAAGCGAGCGCGGATCAAATCGAGGATAAGCTCCTGGGCTTCCATATCGGCTTCGCTGACCAGATCCCGGCAGCCCTTGATGGTTACCCCGGGATTTGTAGGATATCGCTTAGCAATTGCCTGCCCCGCTTGGCGTGCCGCCTCGATTGCCGTCCGTAGCATCCCTCCCTCCTTCTCGGCCGCTGCCGCTCTGGCTAACATCTGGTTTCAATCTTTACCAAGGGCTGATCAGGCCGGGCTCTGAACACGGCCATGACCTGTTATCCCTTCTATGTTATCACGAGCTCTTCGAATTCTTTCTCATCGATGACTTTTATGTCGTATTCTTTGGCTTCCTCGAGCTTGCTCCCGGGGTCCTCTCCCACTACCAGATAATCCGTTTCACTGCTTACGCTGGAGGTCGCCCTAGCTCCCAGCATTTCAACACGCTCCTCCGCTTCGTCTCGGGTATAGTGCGCGAGCTTTCCGGTAAACACAAAGGTTTTCCCATCAAGAGGCGTGGCCTCTCTCGGTGTCGGCATATCCTCCACCCTAACTCCGGCTTCTGCCAGCTCTTCCAGGACCTTCTCGTTCTCTTTCCCCTCAAAGAACTGTCTCACGCTCCGAGCGATCTCGGGCCCTATCTCGGCGGTTTCCTCCAGGTCAGCTCTGTCGGCCCGCCGTAGGGCATCGAGCGTCCCGTACTTCTGTGCCAGAACCCGGGCTACGCGCTCTCCGACATGGCGGATCCCCAGGGCATAGAGAAAACGATCCAGCCTTGGTTTTTTGGTCGCCTGGATGGCCTGATGGAGCTGGGTTGCCGATTTTCGGGCGAAGCCCTCCAGTCTCAGCAAATCATCGGCCGAGAGGTGATACAGATCGGCAATGCTCCTGACCATGTCCTTTTCAACCAAATCCTCGGCAGTCTTCTCACCAAGGCCCTCGATATCCATGGCATCCCGGGAGGCATAGTGGATAATCCGGCCGATGAGTTGGGCCTGGCAGGAAAGGCCCGCCGAGCAAAGGGTGTAGGCCCCTTCCCTGATAACCTTCGCACCGCATGCCGGACACCTATCCGGCATGGAGAATTTTTCTCCCCTCTTCTTCCCCCTTTGCTTTATCCTCTCCACCACCTCCGGAATCACATCTCCGGCCCGGGCGATCCTGACCTCGTCCCCAGGCCTCACATCCTTTTTCTTAACCTCCTCCTCGTTATGGAGCGTCGCCCGGCTCACGGTCACGCCTCCCACATCCACTGGTTCCAGGAGGGCCACCGGGGTCAACATGCCGGTCCTCCCTACTTGAACCACAATCTCGGTTAAGGTGGTGACCTCCTCTTTGGGAGGAAACTTCCAGGCAAACGCCCACCGCGGGCTTCGATGGCGTATTCCCAAGGCCGATCTCCGCCCGTAGTCATCTAATTTGATAACGATCCCGTCAATTTCATGATCGAGCTTGTCCCTCTCCTCCGAAAGTTTTTGATGGTATCGCCTGATCTCATCGAAGGAGGAGCATCTTTTGTTATGGGGAGCGGTTTTCAGCCCCCATGTGGGATATTTCTCCAATGCCTCCCAGTGGGATGAAAACTCCTGCCCCTCGGCCTTGAGGGTTTCGTAGAAGAAGATATCCAGCGGCTTGCCAGTCACCTTTCTGGAATCCAGCTGCCTCATGGTCCCGGCGGCCGCGTTGCGGGGATTGGCAAATGTTTCCTCGCCCCTCTCGATCCGCTCCCTGTTCAGCTTCTGAAAACCCACCTTGGACATCAAAACCTCACCACGCACGGAGAGGAAGGAAGGGAGGTGTTCCCTGCTTTGCAGTTGCAGGGGGATCGTATGGATAGTCTTGAGGTTCTCGGAAATATCCTCTCCGCGTTCCCCATCTCCCCTGGTGGCCCCGTATTTAAACATTCCCTCCTCGTACACTACCTCGACCGAGAGGCCGTCGAATTTGGGTTCCAGCACGTATACCACCTTTTGGCTATCCGTATTCCGGCGAATAAAATCATCGAATTCCCTGGCTTTCTC
>CAYFXP010000243.1:0-2556 GCA_964346935.1 uncultured Syntrophobacterales bacterium | reverse complement strand
CTGCCCCATTACGTACGAAAGTTCCCCCAGTCGGGTCACGGCCGGGAGGAATTGCGAATCCTTCTGCAACGCCATCTTATATTCCCGAAGGGCCAATTCCGACTCACCCCTCTTTTCGTAGATGGACCCCAAGGTGAAATGTTCCCGTGCCGACAGCGGATCCTCCTCCCGGCCTTTGAGGGCGGTGTAACCGCACCCCACGAGCGCCATGAAGGAAAGGATGGTTATGAGGAGGTCGGCATGTCGAAGTAATCGCCAGCTCCAAGGTTGGGAAGGATGAGGAGCGTCCAATAGTCCATTTCCCTCCATGACCTCAAGAATTTGCGGTAGGAAACGGCCTTATCCCTTTGCCTTCCCGAGTGGAGGATGAGGATTCCCTCGGCATCATCGTACCCGACAACTACCGAAAAGTGCCGTATGGGGAGAAGAGGAAAGCCCAAGTCCTGGAAGACGATGAGCGGACGATCCTTAGAGATCTGGTCCTTTAAATCCGTTAAGTCCCCCCTGTACGCCTTGACAAATACCCCCATGCCTTGGGCAAACAGCAGCAAATCTATGTTCAGGGTTCCCCTTAACCGTTTTCGGTAGATGGCCTTCGCGATCTCCTCCGGTGTCACTCGGCATCCGTGGTAGTTGAGAACGCTCGCCAAGGATGCGGGGCCGCATTGATATTTGGATTGGGGAAAAAAGGGGACATCGGTGATGTAATACCTGGTTTCACCGCCTTGAAGGAGGCCCCGTTCGGCGGGAATGAGGCCTTGCCGCGCGCAATAAAGGAAAACAAGGCCCACTAACATTGCGAGAGAGAGTGCCTTTCTCATCGTCGGTGGGCCTCGAAGATTACCACTTCAGGACATCTATGACTCCTGTCAGCTCAAGGACGAGGAACACGATAACCGCCAGGAGAACGAGGGCAATGACCCAAGCGACGGCGCTATCTCCGCCCGCCTCCAATGAGTCGATTTGGGTGGCGATCTGGTGGATCTGTTCGTTATCGAGTTGATAGAGGCGTTCCTCGATTTGCTCCTTCGATAGTCCGAGTTGAGAGAGTTTGTGTTGGACGAGTTTCGACTCAAGGAATTTCTGGATTTTCTCGAGATCCGCCTCCCGATGGCCGGTTCCATTCCCTTCATAGGGGGATGGAATGAACATGGCTGGCGCACTACTGGCAAAGGACAAGATTGAAAAAGCCACGGTGAGGAAGCAGACAAATGGCCTGTTGAAACAGAACCTCTTGAAGAAGATCATGAAGTTTCCTCCTTTCGTTTGGATCAATAATTTAAGTTTGGTACCAAAATTCTCTCCCCTTGTCAAGGTGAAATTCCACGAACGTCTGGACGATTACTCCCTGAAAAGGCCGTAGAGGCCAGTCAGGCCAATTCTGATGATGTACCGCTCACCTTCCCTTCCGCCAATACCTCTCCTTTTCGCTGTAGATGCATCCACAATAGTGCTGCCGATACAGGCCCATAGCCTTGGACTCGTGAACCCCTTCCTTCCACCATTCACGGAAATCCTCATAGTAAAAAGGGACTGAGATCCGTTCCCCTAGGCCCTCGCCTATCTCCTTGATGAGGAGGTGGTTTTGATGCTTGCTGTAGAGCAGCGTGGTGGTAAATGCATCGAATCTCTCCCTTTTTGCCATCTGGGCTGTGGCTTCCAGGCGAGAGTGATAGCAGTATCTGCACCTTTCGTGTTCGCGAAAGGCCACGCCACGGAGAAATCCCTCAGGGTCATAATCGTTCGGGTAGATCATCTCCAATCCCGCCCCCTGGGCGTAGGTCTCGAGTGTATCCTTCCTCTTGAGATATTCCTGGTATGGGTGGATGTTAGGGTTGTAGAAAAACCCGGAGAGTTGAAGTCCCGCTTCCCTCAACCTCTTCAGGGGAACAATGGCACAATTGGCGCAGCACGTATGGAGCAAAACCTTCATGGGAAATCCCCTCGCTTCTCGGGAAAGGGATGAAGGAACTCAGGCGGAGATGGCGATCAGGGCTTTTCCATTTCTTTCTCCGCTTGCAGCACATGTTGGGTCGTTTTGATAACGGTATCTGGGTTTAAGGAGATGCTGTCAATGCCACACGTAACCAGGAATTGGGCGAATTCGGGGTAATCGCTCGGTGCTTGTCCACAAATTCCTATTTTCTTGCCATGTCTCTTGATCCGCTCGATGAGGTATTGGGTAAATTTCCTCACCGCTAAATCTCTTTCGTCAAAGATGTGTGATATGGTTTCGGAGCCCCGGTCCAACCCCAGGGTCAGCTGGGTGAGGTCGTTGGAGCCGATGGAGAACCCATCGAACATCTGAGCGAACTCATCGGCCAAGATGATGTTGCTTGGAACCTCGCACATCATGTAGATCTCTAGATCGTTCAATCCCCTGGCCAGGCCGTTTTTCTCCATCTCTGCCAAAACTTTCTCCCCCTCCTCCAGGGTGCGGACGAATGGCACCATGAGCTTTACATTGATTAATCCCATCTCATCCCTCACTCTTTTCATGGCCAGACACTCTAGAGCAAATCCCTCCCGATACTGTTCGTCGTAATACCGCGAAGC
>CAYFXP010000242.1:0-3598 GCA_964346935.1 uncultured Syntrophobacterales bacterium | reverse complement strand
AAAGTCTCCGTAAAACCCGATTTAATCCTGAGTTTCCACTTTCCGAAATGCGATGGGGCTGAGGTTTTGCCCCTCG
Organism: uncultured Syntrophobacterales bacterium; assembly: GCA_964346935.1. GTDB lineage: Bacteria > Desulfobacterota > BSN033 > WVXP01. The sequence goes on along the minus strand of CAYFXP010000242.1, from coordinate 3,522 downwards.
GCATACCTCAGGACATGGAAAACCGAATCGGACCGGGAGATGTGCAGGTCTTGCAAAAAAGGACGCCAGATACACATAAGGGCCAAGCGGGAAGGGTAATGGTAGTCGGAGGATCTTCCTTCTTTCGCGGGGCTCTGGAATATGCTGGAAAGGCGGCGGCCAAGATCGTCGATTTAGTCTACCACTGCTCACCCCAGCCCTGCGCACGGGCGGTGGAGCAGGTGCCAGATTTTCTCGGCACGTGCCTCGATGGTGAATTTTTGGCCGAGGATCATCTGCCCGAGATTGTCAAAAGGGTAAATACATATCGGTGCGAGTCAGTTCTGATCGGTCCTGGCTTGGGCTTAGGTCCCGAAACAGGGATAGAGGATGAAACCAGGAAGATGGTCATAGGGTTGGTCAAAGAGCTGAAAGATAAAAAGATCGTTATCGATGCCGATGGATTGAACGCAATCGTGGAAGATCTGGATATCTTGCGAGAAAACGTTGTCTTAACCCCTCATCGGGGGGAATTCAGGAAATTATCTGGTCAGGAACCTACCGCGGAGAATGTGGCCAATTTCGCCAAGAAATACCGATGTATCGTGGTCCTGAAAGCTCCCGTTGATATCGTTTCAAATGGAACAATGACCAAGTTCAATTTCACCGGAAATCCGGGGATGGCCACTGGCGGAACGGGCGATGTTCTATCCGGGGCAATCGCCGGTTTTGGCTCTGAAAATGATCCCTTCGAGGCGTGCTTAGCGGCTACCTTTGTGACAGGATTATCGGGAGATTTTGCGAAAAAGGAAATGGGGGAATACTTTACGGCGACGGATGTTTTGGAAAAACTCTCCGAAGCCATAAAGTGGGCTGAGGAATTTTGACGACTTAGCATGAGAAACGGCAAACAATAGCCCTTCCTGCCACCTCAACAGGCGCCGTTCGGAAATACTCCCAACAGCTCCCATTTTCTAAAACTTAACTTTTGGCGGAGCTTTTGCGGCTTCCGGAGCCTGGAAGAGATCCGCCCTCCCAAACCCAAACATGCCGGCCATGATATTGGTGGGGAAACTCCGAATTTTGGTGTTATACATCCGTACGGCCTCGTTGTAGCGCCGCCGCTCCACCGCAATGCGGTTTTCCGTGCCTGCCAATTCGTCTTGGAGGCGGATGAAGTTCTGATTGGCTTTTAGATTCGGATATCGTTCGACCACCACCAAGAGCCTCGCCAGGGCCGAACTGAGCTGATTATTGGCCGCGATCTTTCCCTCAATTGAGCCGGCCCCGGCCACCTTTGCCCGGGCCTTCGTCACCTCGGTCAGTACTTCCCTCTCATGCTTGGCATATCCCTTGACCGTCTCCACGTAATTGGGAATCAAATCCAGGCGGCGCTGAAGCTGGTTTTCGACCTGAGACCATGCCGTCTTCACCCCCTCGTCCAAGGCCACTAGGCGATTGTAGGTGCCCCACACGGAAAATAAGAAAATCAAAATAATGAGCACGATCACGCCGATAACAATCAGGAATTTCTTCATTTTTAACCCTCCTTGGCCTCCAGCTGATCTACCGTCTTCCACAGGTCTCGAATTGCCCCAAGGTATTTCTCAACGATCCGCTCCATTTCATCGCGCCCAGGCTTTACCTTGCCCTCTCTGACCCGCAAGACTTCCATAAATGGAGCCTCATCGAACCCGATCTCCCTCGCTGTGGCTGAGATGAGCTCGTCATTGTGGCGGGGAATCTCTTGTTCCCTCAAGAAAAGCAGCGCCCGAAACAGGGAGAGAAAGGCCGTGAGAGAAGCGGAGGCGACCTGCCCGAGGCCTCTCTTCCTCCCCTCTGAGTCGAGATAGGCTTCACGTAGGAGAAGCAGTTTTCCCTTTAACTCCCTCTCACACTGCAACCTGATGCTCCTCTTGTCAAAGGCAAGTTCTCCCAGAACGTCCTTGCCGAAGACGCGAACATGGCCCTCACGGAAATTCAAAAATTCCACGGGGAACGCGTCCAGGGAAGATGCGATATATTCCTCCGTCAGGAAGAGGGGGATGTTTACCCGCCTCTTGCGCCATTTATGGATCAGATGGAAGGCCTCCTTGAGCCGATCCATTCCCGCCTCGGTGAGGACGATGAGGAAATTGAGGTCGGACTTCTTGGGTACGTATTCGCCGCGGGCTCCGCTACCGTAAAGAATGATCGATCTGAGATCATCCCGGAAGATTAACTGGTAGTCGCGGGTAAACTCCTGAAAAACCTCCTCGGGTATCTTTGGGATCTTTGCCATGCCTCTCACTCCGTATCAGCTTCCATTTGGAAGCTCCATAAAAACCGTTTTTGGGGAACGCCTAAAAGCCCCTGCCGGCCCCTCCCCCTCCGCTCATGCCGCCGCCAAATCCGCCGAATCCCCCGCCGAACCCTCCAAATCCCCCACCAAATCCACCTCTCCCTCCCATGGAGCCCAGGAGAAACAAGGGGAGAAGGAACCCAACTCTGCCCCTTCGCAGAAACGAGAAGAGAATAAAAATAATAATAAGCAGGGGAAAGAGACCCAAGCGGCCAACCCGCCGACGTCGTGGGGGTTTGTATACTTTTACCTCTCCGGTCAGCTCCACGTTGGCGTCTTTGACGATTACCTGGCTCACTGCGGCCATGGCGTTATAGAGCCCCTTTCCGTATTGGCCTTTCTTGAGAAAGGGAACGGCATATTTATCCAGTATCTCTCCCACCAGGCCGTCCGGGAGGATCCCTTCCACGCCATAGCCGGTTTCGATTCGTACCCTTCGCTCCTTTAAGGCCAGGAAGATGAGTACCCCCTTGTCCTCGCCCTTCTTTCCGATCCCCCAGGTCTGGTAGAGTTCATTGACGTAGGTTTGAACATCGGCATCTCCTATGGTTTGCATCGTAACGACGACCACAGCGGTTCCTGTCTTTCGGAGGACTTCGCGCGCCATGGTTTCCATGCTTTGCTTTTCACCAGCCGGGATCAGCCCCGCGAAGTCATTCACAGGCCCAACGGGTTTCGGAAACTCCGCCGCTCCGCACAGGCCGTGGCTGAGGACGAGAAGGAAAGATATAAGGACTATCCACCGAAGGATTGATCTCTTCATGCCCATACACTTAACCGTTTCTCTATCGAAAAGGTAAACCTCATTATGTTATATATCAAGAAAAAATTAAAGAACCTTGCTTTCAGGCAAAAGCCGGTTCAGCATGATTCATGCAATACCAAGCTAAAGGGAAAGTTAAAATGGGTGTATTCATCAGATTTCAGAAGGGAAAATGAGGAGGTCACGAACTCGCCGAATGCGGAGCGAAATATGGAGGAACCCACGATGGCCTATGATGAAGTTCTCGCAAGACGAATAGAGAAGCTTATGAAGAAAAAGGAGGCTTCTCCAAGAGAGAGATGTTTGGGGGTGTTGGTTAGATGATAAACGGAAATATGTGTCTCGGTGTTCATAAGGGATATTTGATACTGCGCTTGGGAAAAAATCCGGCGCAATCTGCGTTAAAGGGAAAACATACAAGACCATTTGACATTACCGG
>CAYFXP010000241.1:0-13258 GCA_964346935.1 uncultured Syntrophobacterales bacterium | reverse complement strand
ACCCGGAAGAAGTCAAGGAGATCATGAGCCAGATCTTCGGGGAGATTGCCCAGGTAGTTACGAAATACGAAGGGTTTATCGAGAGGTTTTTCGGGGATGAGGTCATGGTGCTCTTCGGTGCCCCAAAGGCTCACGAGGACGATCCGGTCAGGGCCATCAGGGCAGCCAAAGAAATACACGAGGTGGTCCAGGGAATGAGCCCCCACTATGAGGGGAAGATCGGGCAACCGTTGGCGATGCACACGGGCATCAACACGGGCCTCCTCGTTACCGGTGAAGAATACATTGGAAGAGGAAGGCACGGTCTGACAGGGGACGCTGTTAACTTGGCTGCACGCCTGACTAAGTTGGCGTTGGGGGGCGAAATCTTGGTCGGCGCGGACACCTTTAACCAGGCTGCGGGCTATTTCGCCTTCGAAGAGGGGAAACCAACCAAGGTCAAGGGCAAGGTTGAACCCGTCCGGATCTACAAGGTTCTAGCACCAAAGGAGGAGTTGGCTACCATTCACCGCCTCCACGGCCTCAGGGCTGATTTGATCGGCAGGAAGGTAGAGATTGCCCAACTGGGCGAGGCGGTTCAGCGACTCCGAGAGGGCAGGGGGACGATCTGCTCCATCTGCGGCGATGCGGGTACGGGAAAGAGCAGGCTCGTTGAGGAATTCAAGGCCTCCTTGGATCTCGGGGAGATTCAGTGGCGGGAGGGACATGCCTTCGCCTACTCTCAAAACATCCCCTACTTTCCCCTGATGGACCTCCTGAGTCGGGCCTTTCAGATTGAGGAAGGCGATCCTCCGAAAACGGTGAAAAATAAGATCGAGTCAACCATAGGGTGTCTCGTGGGGAAGAAAAGAGATGTTATTCCCTACATCGGAAGCCTCTATGCCCTCAGCTACCCCGAGGTTGAGGACGTAAGCCCCGAGTTCTGGAAGTTACGTTTGCACGAAGCAATCGGGGAAATCCTTTCCGCCCTCGCTCAGAGGGGACCGACGGTTATTTGCCTGGAGGATCTCCACTGGGCCGATCCTTCCTCGTTAGAGTTCCTCCGTTTCCTGTTGACAGAGTTCCGTTATCCCGCCCTCTTCCTCTGCATATACAGGCCGCCCTTTAGCCTCTTCACCAGCCATGAGGTCAGCGGCATGGGGAAGCATTACCAGGAAATCATGCTCAAGGATCTCTCGGCTTCTGAGGCTCAGGATATGATGGAATCCCTTCTTGAGGCCAAGATCATCCCGCTGGAATTGCGGCATTTCATTCGGGAGAAGGCCGAGGGTAACCCATTCTACCTGGAGGAGGCGATCAATTCCTTGGTCGAATCGGAGGCCCTCGCTCCTGATGATGGGGGGTGGAAGCTTACGCGGCCCATCGGCCAGGCCGATATACCCTCGACGATTCACGGCGTTATCTCCGCCAGGCTCGACCGGTTGGAGATGGAGACGAAGCGGATTCTCCAGGAGGCATCAGTCATCGGGAGGGCCTTCCCCTATGAGATTCTGGAGAAGGTCACGGAGCTCAAAGGGCAGGTTGACCGGCGTCTTAGTAGCCTGGAGCGGGTTGATCTGATCCGGACGCGGTCCTTTGAGCCGGATCTTGAGTATATCTTCAAACATGCCCTGACCCAGGAGGTGGCTTACAGCGGCCTTCTCAAGAAAGAGCGTCAGGCAATCCACGAGCGAATCGCCCTCGTGATGGAGCGGGTATTTCATGATAGGCTTCCGGAGTTCTACGAGACCCTGGGTTTTCATTTCAAGCAGGGCCACTCCATCCATAAGGCCGTGGACTATCTCATGAAGTCGGGTGAGAAGAGCTGGAGAAGACATGCGTTGGAGGAGTCTCACCAGTACTTCAGGGAGGCCTTTGACCTCTTATCGGGTAAACCCCAGCAGACGAGGACGGATGAGGCTCTGCTCATCGATCTCCTTATTAGGTGGGGAGCCGTATACAACCATCGGGGGGACTATAGGGGACTCGCCGATCTCCTCATAGCCCATAAAGATGTGGCCGAGTCCCTGGATGAGGGGGAGGGTCTCGGGATGTTCTATGGTTGGCTCGGCTTTTCCCTCTGGTCGAGCGGCGAGCCCAAGGATGGATATGGCCATTTGCGCACGGCCCTCGAGCTGGGCGAGGAGATTGAAAACCGCATGATCATCGGCTACGCCTGCGCGTGGCTTGCATGGGCTTGCGGTGACTTGGGCCTTCTTGAGGAGGGCATTCACTATGGAAGAAGGGCCCAGGAGATATCGCGACTTTTCGAGTCGGATCAGAAGCTGTTCCGGTTTGCAATGGGTGGATTAGGATTGGCCTACTACTTCAGGGGGGACAGCAAGAAGGTTCGTGAAACGGGGGAGATCATTCTGGAGTACGGCCAGGAACATTCCGATATTCGATCAACGGTTTTTGGCCACCTCTTTGTTGGCATGGGCCATTTCACGGGCGGCGACTTTCCGGCGGCCATCCGGTCGCTTCAGAGGTCCATTGGGGCCTCGGTGGATCCCATTTTCTCCAACAGCGCGAGATTCATGCTCGGCATGAGCTATCTCTCCAACGGCCAGTTTCAGGAGGCGGAGAAGACCCTCGAGGAGGTCATACAGTACAGCACTGACTTCGGTGCCGAGTTTCTCGGGACATTGGCGCAGGGCGCGGTGGGCATCGTTTCCATTGCCGGGGGCAAGCTCGGCCAGGGAGTTAAGATAACGGAGAATACGCTGAGGGTATTTATCGAAAACGAGAACAAATACCGCTATGCCACGACGGAGTACTTTCTGGGGAGGGTTTACTCTCAGATTGTTCAGGGGTCGGGGCCAAAGCGGGTTTCCACCATAGCCAGAAACCTTGGATTTCTCATTAGGAATATCCCCTTCGCCGACAAAAAGGCAGAGGATCATTTCAACAAGGCCATTACGGCTTCAAAGGAAATCGGGGCTCGAGGGGTTCTGGGCCAGGCTTACCTCGGTTTGGGCCTTCTGCACGGGGCAAAGGGTAGAGCTGAACAAGCGAAGGAATGCATTTCCGAGGCCCTTCGACTCTTCGAACAGTGCGAGGCCGAAGGGTACCTGATAAAGGCAAAGGAGGCCTTGGCCTCTTTGGACTAGGGGTAACCCAATTTGTGAACGTCAGTCGGGAGTAAGCTAAGCATTATGGAAATTACGTGGGGCGCAGGGTTATGTTACGAACGGATTCGTAAGTTTGTAAATTGAAAGAAAGTCACCGACCCCGGTTCCAGGAGGATAAAATGGCACACGTCACGCTCAGGGATATTTCGCTTAAGGACTATGGTCTCACGCCCCGGGTCTCCCGCCTCAAAGAAATCTACTTCAGGGCAATGCCCGAGATCTGTATTGAGAGGCCACGGCTGGTAACCCGCTTCAGCCTTGAGAACGGCCTCTTCGAAAAGGAGCGCATCTCAATCCTCGACAAGGCGAGATTGTACCGCTCTGTCTTGAAGAACCGCACCCCGATAGTCCGCCATAGCCGTGCATACGAGGATAGGATGGAGCCCTTTGAATTTAAGGATGCCCCGCTCTTTGCGGGTTCCACCACGAGCAAGTTCAAGGGGGTGCCGCTCTATCCCGAGTTTCTCGCCTTGACTCTCTGGCCCGAACTCTGGAACATCTCAAAAAGGGGGAGCAACCCTTTCCAGATTACCGATCCCGAGGTGAAAGAGCTCAACTACGAGATCTTCCCCCACTGGATCGAGCACAGCATCCTCGAGCTTGCCAGGAAAAGGTGTTATGAGGAGAACCGGGAGAAGTATGGCCTGGTGAAACACGCCCCTGAGATAAAGCTCTTTGAACGTCTTGTCTTCTTCATGGCCAGCAAGCCCAATTGCATTTCTCATACCATACCGGATTTCTCCAGGGCCATCAAAGAGGGTCTGCGAGGAATTATTGAGGATGCCAAGCAGAGAGGTGAGGGAACCTCGGATCCTTTCCAACGGGAGTTTTACGAGGCACTTGTAGAAGTGCTCGAGGGCATCATCGCCTACTCCCGCAACCTGGAAGGGGAGGCAGAGAAATTGGCCGATAGCGAGCCCGATCCAACCCTGGAGAAGGAGCTTCGTGATATTGCACTCATCCATCGCAGGGTTCCCGAGTTCCCAGCAGAGACCTTTCGGGAAGGACTGACCACCGTATGGATCTGCTGGACCGCCATCCACCTTGAGAACCCCAATGTTGGCCTCAGCCTTGGTAGGCTGGATCAGGTGCTCTACGACCTCTATCGGCAAGATATCGAGAATGGGACCATTGATGTACAAGATGCTATCGAATTGATCTGCTGCCTCTGGCTCAAGATCGGCGACCATGTCCCCTCCATCCCAGATGCAGGGGAACAGCTCTTTGGCGGGACGGGCTCCAACCAGGCTATTACGTTTGGCGGGGTAGATAAGGACGAAAATGATGCGGTGAACGACCTGACCTATGTCATGCTCAGGGCCACGGAGTTGATGAAGTTGCGTGACCCCAACCCCAATGCCAGGTATTACCCGGGGATAAACTCCAGGGATTACTTAAGGCGACTCTGCGAGGTGAACCTCGAGACTGGGGCCATCCCGGCAATTCACAATGATAGGGCAATAATCAAGGCCCTCACCTCGAAGGGCGAGACGGTTGAACAGGCAAGGGATTACGGGGTAATCGGCTGTGTGGAGCCCGGGAGCAACGGGAGGTTTTATGGCCACACCGGAGCTCTCCTTTTGAACCTGACCTCTGCTCTCGAGCTCGCACTGTTCAACGGAAGGCATCGGAACACGGGCATGGGCCTCCTGATAAGCAAGGAGACCGGGGATCCGACGACTTTCACGGCCTTCGACGAGTTCAGGGGCGCCTTCGCGGAACAGGTGCGCTGGCTTATCGAAGGGGCAACGAACCTCAACAACATCCTTGGAAAGGTACACCAGGACTTCTATCCCACGCCCATCCTCTCGGCCTTCTTTGAGGGTCCCACGGAGAAGGGAAAAGATCTCGTTCAGGGAGGAGCTCTTATCAACTCCTCGGGAGCGGCCATCATCGGACTTGCGGATGTTGCCGATTCCCTGAGCGCTATCCAGAAGGTCGTCTTTGAGGAGAAGGAGGTCTCCTTTGCAGACCTTCTTGATGCCCGTAAAAAGGACTTCGTGGGCTACGGGGCTCTTCAGACGCGGCTTATGAATCCGGAAAAAACCCCGAAATATGGGAACGAGGATCCCATGGCCGATGCCAACGTCTCCTGGATCGTGGAACTCTTAGATCGCGAATTTGGCGAGAAAATGAATTACCGTGGCGGAAGTTACCGGGTTGGGTACTGGACCATGACCAACCATGCGGGTTTCGGGAGGCTGATGGGAGCCCTTCCCAGTGGACGCAAGGCCCGTGAGAACTTCACCAGCGGCATTACCCCCGTTTCCGGAGTTACTCCCTCCCTTACCAAGGCCCTCAACTCAGTAGCGAACCAACCCGCACGGTGCCTCTCGAGCGGAGTGGCTTTAAACCTGAAATTTACCCCTGAATCCAAAGAGAGGATCCTGGACGACTTTGTCGGCTATATGGAGGGGTACTTCGATGACGCCGATGGAAGGCGGGATGGGGGGATGGAGGTCCAGTTCATCATAGAAAAGCACGATACCCTTGCGGAGGCGGCGGAGCATCCTGAGAAGCATCCTGAACTCCTGGTCCGGGTCTCCGGATATACGGCCTACTTCAAGGACCTGAACCCGCAGATGCAAAAGGAGATCATTGACCGCACGGAATATCGCCTCTCCACCGGGGGGATGATCCCGTACCCTCCATTCCAATTGCCCAAGAAAACTCCATGAGGCTAACGTAGTGTTGATGGAGGGATGAATATCGTAATACAAACGTCAATGCAAAAAATGGAGATGATAGATGAGCCCCAAGCTTAAACGCAATCTGTTGAGGCCCATTCCCTATCTCTTTTCCGACGCTGGGGGGAATTTCATAACGAAACTCTGGTCCAAGCGGTTGAGAGAAGAACTGGGGGGGACGGTCACGGATAAATTCCTGGATCTCCTCTTGGCTGGTATGGACTTGGCTTTTGCTCTATCGAAGGGCTATCGGAAAAACATAAGGGATTTCGAGGGGGGGTACCTTTTCAGAAGTGTTGACAACACTGTTGCGAGCGCCGCCATCTTTAAGGATGGCGATATGGAGGTCGACCCCGAGGGGGCCATTGATGACTGGGACGTCAGGGTAACCTTTAAGGATTGGACGGCGCTGAGGGACTTTCTCTTCTCCGGGGATCAGGACATCCTCGATTCACTGCTTGAAAACAAGGTTGAGGTGGATGGAAACCCCAACTACATCTTCAAGTTCGGTTTCATGGCCAGGGACCTCAGCCGCAGGCTCGGTGTGGGGTAAGCTCCCTCTTATCGTTGATATTAAGAGGGGCAGTCTTGAGGACGGCCCCGGCATTCGGAGCGTGGTCTTCTTCAAGGGGTGTCCCCTTCGGTGCATCTTCTGCCACAGCCCCGAGACTCAGGACCGACACGCAGAGATTGCCTTTTCTCCCAGGGAATGTATCCGTTGTGGAAGGTGCGCGGATGCCTGCCCTCATGGTTCTATAGACCTCGAACTCCCCGGACGTATCCATAGAGAGCGCTGCGTACGCTGCAGCACGTGCGCGGGCATGTGTCCCGGAAAGGGCCTGAGGCTCATAGGTTCGTACTATCCCGTGAAGGCCCTTATCGAGATTCTCCTGCGAGACCTTCCCTTTTACCGCCACTCGGGTGGCGGGGTTACCCTTTCGGGCGGTGAATGTACCCTCTATCCCGACTACCTTGAAGCCTTGCTCAAGCGGCTGAAGGCAAGGGGGATCCACGTTACCCTGGAGACATCGGGGTATTTCGATTACCGGGCCTTCCGGGAAAAGATTCTCCCCCACTTAGACCTCGTCTACTACGACATCAAGATCGCTGATCCACGGGCGCACAAGAGATATGTTGGAAAGTCGAACCGAAAGATCCTCGCCAACCTGCGGCTCCTCCTGCGGGAAAAGGGGGTCGAAGTTCATCCCAGGGTCCCCCTCGTACCGGGCATCACGGCAACCGGGGAAAACCTATCAGGCATCATAGATATTCTCTATGAGCTCGGGGCGAGCGATGTCTCCCTGCTCCCGTATAACCCAATGGGATTAGAAATGGCCGTGAGCCTTGGAAGGCCGAAGCCGCCGCTTCCAGAGGGATTCATGAAACCTGATGAGGAGAGGGAGATCGTTGGGCTTTTTCGCAAATTGCTACAGGAGAAGGGGGAGGGGAGTTCGACGGACCGAAGGAATCTGGGCTCCTCGGGGCTTGCGCGAGCGTCCAAAAAATTTGAATTCACGTATTATTGTGGTATACGGTGAAACGAATCTGAATCCCGAAGGAGGTGACTTTGATCAAACAAGCCGGGAATCATTTGGACCGCACTTCTAAAACAAACTCTTTTATGGGGGGATTACAATGAAGTTTATCCATGTAAGCGATCTTCATTTCCATCGGCATAAGAAGGACAACAGCAAAGCCACAAAAACCCTGGGGTTCATCAAGAAGGAGTATCCCGATCACTCTCTTATCGTCACGGGTGACATTGTAGACGACGGACATGAGGAGCAGTACGGGCGAGCCTTTGATGTGCTGAAGGATTTCATGGGACGCATTTACATAAGCCCCGGAAACCATGACTTTGGCGCTGCCGGGAATTTTTACAGCCAAGAAAGGGCGGAGCGATTTGATGAGATGCTATCGAAGCCTCTGCAACAGGGCGGAACGTTTACCGGTGACAATACACCCGTGGTTACTATTCTGGAGGAGAATAGCGACCGCATTATGCTCATAGCCCTTGATAGCCACCTTGAGACCGCCCATCCGTTTGATTTCGCTTGCGGCGAGGTTGGAAATGGGCAATTGGCTGCGCTCGACACCATTCTCTCAAATCCCGGCACAACAGATATGATCAAGATCCTGTTTTTCCATCACCATCCTTTTATGCACGGTAACCCCTTCATGGAATTGAAGGATGCCTTTGAGCTCATGCGAAGTATCTACTGTAGAGTTCATGTCGTTTTGTTTGGACACAAACACGTATCAAATCAATGGGAGAATATGAACGGTATAAAATACGTCCTTGCATCAGACAATTCTCCCAGTAAGGATTGGGCACGGGAGATCACCGTCGAACATGGCGAAGTAACTATAGATGATATCAAGATTGCCTGAACATGGATGAAGTGGACTCGGCCCTTGTAGATTCTGGTTAAAGTAAGCAGAATCTTTCATGAATGAAAAAAGCAGAGCCATTTTCGGCTCTTCCCCAAGACTGCAAGGCTTTGCTCTGAGATTAAATGCAAAGGGAAATTAGACTCTAGCCTCGGTTGAGGTTGCTCTATATTAGACCCAACTTTATTTCAGGTTAAAATCATCCCAATCGCGGACAGCCAAGGCAACGAGGTACTCGGTTTTGCCGGACAGTTCAGCGGCCACTTTCTTTTCGGATTCCATCTTGTAAGTAACCTCGGCTCCGATCTCTGGTACTGAAGCGAAGCTTTCCAGCTTCGTCCTGAACTCCGAATCGAATGTTGCCTCGGACTCAAACATCACCTTCAAGTTCTTCGTAATGAGAATAGAGGTTACGACGTTATTTTCCGCAAGTGTTATGTCAATGCTTGCTGGATCGCCCTCGACATGCTCATAGAGCCTCGCGAGATATCCGAGAGGAATATACTCGCGCTTGGTTCCCTCACCGAATGAGAGTGTAATCTTCCGTGCTCGGCCATAATCGATGTCGATACCAAGGTTAACCGGGACGCTTGGAAATGGACCAGCTCCAACACCGAAGATAAATCTTCGATCGATGGTAAGCGACCGCTGCGCGGGAATAAGATTCTGGGGAAGTATTATAGGATTGGATTCAGAAAACCCTAATTGACTCCTCCTCGATTCGATAGCGTTAAGGATCATCCCCGGAACGGACATATGCATTGGCACCGGGTATTCTTTGGTAAGAAAAATCCCCAAGAACTTCTCGCGCACCTCTTGCACGACGGATCCCAATAGACTGCGGCCGCCACCAGGGCTACCCGCCTTTTGAAGATCTTTCAGGAAATACATCTTCCCCATACGGAGAATGCCTTTTCGGGAGAAATAGTAATCCTCTATTCCCATCTCGATCCTCCTTCCATGCGGCTTCTAAGGGATTAATTATAGCACCTTTGCCCTTTCCATTCTATCTGACGGTACGCACAAATCAGTGGGGCAGGATGAAGAGGTTTTTGGCTTGCATGCTTCTTACGGATTAGCTATTGTTGGGCAAGAAGGGACAAGATGAGTTATGCCTGGAGGGGGATAAAATTTCATGAGCAAGCTTTGTGCTTTGGTCGTTGTTGCAGTGCTGCAGTCATGCGGCCAGGGCGGTCCATATTTTACTTCCAGTGTACTCTTAAGGAGAATGGAATTTGCTCTATAGGGAATATGTTACAGAAACACTGCGATAGCGGAAGGAGGCTTTCATGGATAACTCTCTATTGGAAGGGTTGGTTTCCGGTCGTTTTCAGCGGATCGTTGTTGCAAGGATGAAGGTTGGTGTGGACTTATTGGGAGGGATTCAAGAGGCAGTCCGTAGAGAAGGGATACAGAAGGGGATATTTATTACCGGGATAGGGGCCCTGCGAAGAGCAGTCTTCAGAAATCTAAAGAATTTTCCCAAGGAATTCCCCGTTAGCGATAAGGACCGCCTCTATTTGGAAATAAATCAACCCATTGAACTCGTTTCCCTGACCGGCCATATTTCCCCCAAGGAAGATGGCGAGCCCGATATCCATGCGCATTTCTCAGCCTCTACGGTAAGCGGTGATACTGTGATTACCTTGGGCGGCCACCTAACCGAAGGCACCATTACATCAATAAAAGTCGCAGTAGCCATAGCCGTGGTCGAAGGCATACCCATGCAATCCAGGTTCAGTTCTCATAGCAAGAGCGACGAACTGGTTGTTGGATAGCATAGGCCTTAAGCATGATGCCCATTATTCGCTTTATGATGACACACCGGAAAGCACTCAGGCTCGCCTGGCATGTACGGCGGACAGGTCGCGCCAAAACGTCAGTCTTTAGAGCGGGTCAACAAAAACGGCTGACAGAACTCATTCAGTTCGCCAGAACCCGTTCCGCCTTCTACAGGAAGCTTTACGGACATCTACCGTCTCACGTCAACGATATAGAAGATCTTCCGCCAATTACAAAGAAGGAACTGATGGCCAACTTCGATGAGTGGGTGACTGACCCGGCGGTGACTAAGGCTGGTGTGGAAGCCTTTATAGCAGACAAAGCGCGGATCGGGGATCTCTATCTTGATCGCTACGCCGTTTGGACATCTTCGGGGGTCACCGGAAGGCATGGTATTTTCGTCCACGACCGCGAGGCGCTGAGAGTTTACGCGACTCTGACAGCGGTGCGAGCGATGATGGTCTGGATGACTTTCAGACAGGGATTGGCCTTCCTCCTGCGGGGTGATCCGGAGGCATCCATAGTCAGAACTGGAGGGCACTTTGTTGCCCCCACGGTTAGGGGCCTGTATGGGAGGCACTATCCCCGCCTCTCTACGAACGGTCGGACTTTTTCCGTGATGATGCCCCTTGGAGAACTGGTGAGGGAGTTGAATGCCCTCCGGCCGACATTTCTGGTGAGCTTCCCCACGGTTTTGGCACTGCTGGCAAATGAGCAACGGGAAGGCAGGTTAAGGATAAACCCAGTTCTTATGATCACTACGGCCGAGTGGATTGGCCAAGCGGGCCGTGAAGGGATCGCCGCGGCGTTCAATTGCGCGTTTCGCAATGCCTATGCCGCATCGGAATTCATGGGCATTGCTTTCGATTGCAAGAAAGGGCGGCTTCACGTCAATTCCGACTGGGTGATTCTTGAGCCTGTTAATGCCCGTTTTCAACCGGTCCCAGCACCCGAGGCTTCCCGCACGGTTCTGCTGACCAATCTGGTCAACCGGGTGCAGCCCATCATCCGTTATGACCTGGGAGACAGCATCACCCTCAGTCCGGATCCATGCCCCTGCGGCAGCGCACTCCCCGTCATCCAGGTGGAAGGTCGGCGCGACGAGATTCTGTCCTTTCGGGCGCCAGGTGGAGAGGTAATAAAACTTCCACCCAGAGCTCTGGCCGATGCAGTGGAGGGGGCGGTGGGAGTCAGAGGCTGTCAGATAATTCAGACGGCCCCGGAAGGCCTGACCGTCCGGATAGAAGCAGTTCCAGGGTTAAATGGCCTAGGTGTATGGGAAAGAGTTACCTCGCGATTGCGGGATTACCTGTCAGCGCAGGGTTTGCCCTCGGTGAGGGTCGAAAGGGCACAAGAGCCGCCCATGCGCGATCCGGTGAGCGGAAAATTTCGTACCGTTTGGTCGGAGCTGGAAAAAAGGAAGGTCTAGGTCGAATTTCTGCAGTGTTGGAGTGCTGCCGTGTTGCGGTTGCGCCGTTGTGCGGTGCTGGAGTTACAGGATAAGGCTGAGGTGGAGGTTAAGGGCGATTGGTGGTGCGGTTCTTTCGTTTTTTATCCCTTTCGATAAGAGCATCTATCCTATTTGCCAAATCATCGAGTTTCGAAGTGATTCTCCCCATGGAACCCATCAAATCGCCAAATGTGGATGCCTCCTTCATTTCGGGTTGCGCCATCTCTCTGTACGGAACATAGACCCCATCACGTATGTTGAGGCTTAGGATATCCCACCTCGTATCCCTTCCCGTGGTATCGATGGCTGCTTTTCGTATGGGTATGAGGCTCAAATCGATATCCGCATAGAGAATGTCCTCTTGGTCATATACTGGTCCTGCCACGTACTCCCCCGAGGGATTTATTATGCCGCTTCCACCGAAGAAGGCCCAGGCCGCATTTCCCAATCCGGCCTTTTGTCCCAGCTGTTTTGGCACATACATGGATGACAGAATGACGAAGCACTGTCCCTCCAGGGCATAGGAACGGGTGATGATGTCTATCACATGCTTATTGCTTCGGCCGGGAGGAGGGTAATGAGGCCATCCAGGCCAACAGGCGCAGTGAACCTGTTCTCCCTGGGCATAGAGGGCATATTTCAGCAAGGGTTGCAGGTGCTCGTAGCAAATCAGTCCACCTAGCCTCCCCAGGTCAGTCTCATAAACCGTCTTAGCATCGGCACCATCTCCCCGATGCCAGAAGACCTTCTCTCGATTAGAAGGGAGCAATTTTCTATGCTTCCCAATAACACCACCATCGGGCCCTAAGAATACCAGCGAGTTGAAAAGCATCCCATCATACTTCTTCACCTTTTCGTTTACCCCCATGCAGAGATAAGCGCCGGCTTTTCTGGCCGCCTTCCCCAACAGTTCGGTCTCCCGGCCCGGAATCTCTATGCCTTCCTTTGTTAGCTGGAAGAGGTTTTGAGCCCATTCAGTGGGATTTTTTAGATCAATGGACCAATTGGGGTACATGGGAACGAACGTCTCGGGAAAAACAACCAATTGAGCACCGTTTTTTCCGGCTTCTCCTATCAAAGTGCAGGCCTTATCAATGGTGGCCTTCCTGTTCATGGGCAATACAGGGAATGCTTGTACCGCGGCGGCTTTAACCGTCCGATATTCCTTGGTCATTTTCCTTCCTCCGATAAAAAAGCTTTTCACCTCTTTAGGGGCCGATTTCGTACTGAACGCGAACCAAGCTGAGCTCCAAAAAAAATCGAGCTGATTTTTGGAAGAAGGATAGGTTAAAACCCCAGCTCCTTCAACCTCTTTTTAGCCTTATCGAGTGAGGGTTTGTCCTCGATGGTTAAGATTTCAGGTTGGTGATCGGCGGGATATGTCTGTTTGGTGTATCTACTCAAGGCCGATTCATTTCCACTTTGAGTGGATCCCAAGCCCAGTTCGATAATGAGGTTAATCCCCGACTCATACATCTTCCACAGGATATCCCTCCAGATTACCGTCCGGGTGAGCTGCCGGTACGCCTCGGTCCTGATGTGTTTTGGATCGGATATGGCCTCGGAGGTGGTATTGGCAAGGACAGGAGTATGGGTTGGCTTGAACGGGATGCGCTCCAGATCCTTTTTGAGTTTCACTGCGGCGGGCTGCATCAGGTACGTATGGAACGCGCCGCTCACCTGGACTGGTAGGGGCGAAAATCGTTTCTTTCGTTTGACCTCCTCGGCCATTTTCCTCAAGTTGTGGTTCAAACCCCCGACCACGTAAACGGAATCCGAATTATGCAGGGCAAGATTGACGTAATATTTATGGCATAGCCTTTCGATATAACTCTTGG
>CAYFXP010000240.1:0-4323 GCA_964346935.1 uncultured Syntrophobacterales bacterium | reverse complement strand
CCGTCGCCGAGGGGTCCACGGTGGACGACGAAAAGGATTTTCGTCCCGGGATGATGGCCATTCGGGAGATGTCCGTTCGAAGTCCCCTGAGGGAGGCCCATCTTACTAAGGCCGAAATCCGGGAGCAATCACGAAAGCTCGGCCTTCCCACCTGGAATAAGCCTTCTCTGGCCTGCCTGGCCTCAAGATTCCCCTACGGGGATCGGATCACCCCTGAGGCCCTCCAGCAAATCGAATCAGCGGAGCGATTCCTTCTTGAGCTCGGCTTTAGCCAAGTACGAGTGAGGCACCACGAAAAGACGGCCCGGATCGAAATCCCGCCTGAGGAAATCGGTTCCCTGCTTGCCACCCGGACGAGAAGCCGAATTGTGGGAAGGTTGAAGGCAATCGGCTTCACGTATGTCACGGTTGACCTGCAGGGATATCGCTCGGGAAGCATGAACGAGGCGCTGACGTAATCCCACACCACGGGGAACCGAATCCGCCCGTGGAACAAAGAGGAAAAGAAAGATCCTTCCGACAAAATTTTGAATCCGCGAGTCGTTTCATGTATAATCAGTGCCAACCGGAGCTCCCGTGCCTTAGAAAATGAGGAGGTCTCTGAAAAGCTGGAAAAAAAACTCCCAGCGCGAATTAAAACCCTCGGAGTTTCTTCACTATATTGAGATCATAGTTTTTTTTGTCACGGTCGATCTGGGCTATTCACATGGAATGATGGATTATTGGAATAGTGGAGTAGTACTTATTAAGAAACGGAAAGAAGGGATTTGCTTGTTTCTTCCTGCCAACCCATCATTCCAGTATTCGATTATTCCAATATCCCAGCTGGAGTGAAGGGAGTTTTAGGATGTCCGAAAAAATATTTCTGAGCTGTGAAGGGCGATTTTTTCAGACATCTTATTAGGGATGGGAGGACCTTAATGGAAAGGAAGAACTGCTGCCGCTGGATCCGCAGGATAGGCCTTATCTCAATCCTTCTCGGTCTGAACCTCCAGGGGGTTTCCGCCAAGGAGGATAATCGAGCCTGTGTCAGTTGTCATGAAAAGATACATGCGAACCTCGTCGTATCCTGGAGGGAAAGCCCGATGGCTCAGCATGGTGTGACATGCATCGACTGCCACGGGAGATACCACAAGTCGGCAAAGGATGCGGTCAGAGCGAGCCTGATGGTTGGTCGCCTCTGTGAGAGATGCCACCCCAATGAGATGGCCCAGTTCAAATCGGGAAAGCATGCCCAGGCCTGGGCCTCAGTTTATAGATTCACAAAGGTTTTCGAACTCCCTCCCGAGATGATCGATGCTGAAGAGGGGTGTGGCGGCTGCCACGCCATCGGCCGAGAGGACGGCCAGGGTGACTCGTGCCATACCCGCCACAGCTTTGCCAAAGAAGAGGCCAGAAAGCCCGAGGCCTGTCTTCCCTGCCATGGCGGGATCAATCATCCACAATGGGAGATCTGGAGGTCCTCAAAGCACGGCGTTGTCTATCGTGTTGATCCGAAAAAGGAGCGGGGTCCTACCTGCCAAACCTGCCATTTTCCTCGAGGTGACCACGGCGTCAAAACAGCCTGGAGCCTGCTGGCCCTCCGCCTTCCCGAGGAGGACCAGGAGTGGGTCGGATACCGCAAGACAATTCTAAAATGGTTGGGCCTCATCGACCAGGATGGTCATCCCACGGATCTACTGAACGAGCTTCAGATCAAAGGAATCATTCACGTCAAGCCGGGGGAATGGACTCAATTAAGGGAGGAAATGGTCGACATCTGTGGAAAGTGCCACGGGAGGCTCTTCGCCAGGGAGAAACTCGCCCAGAGGGATGCTTTCGTCAAGGAAACGGATCAGTTGATGGCCGAGGCTATTCAAATCGTGGAAACCCTGTACCAAAAGTCCCTTCTGACAAGGCCGGGCGCACGGCCTATCTCTCCCGACCTCTTGGGCCTCTATAGGCCTCCAAATCCCCTGGAGGAGAAGCTCTGGGAGATGTTTCTGCGCCATCGCATCATCCTCCTCCATGGGGCCTTCCATAACAATCCCGACTTCGCCAGCAATCACGGATGGGTCAAACTGAGAGCGGCCTATAGTGATGTGAAGAGAATGGCGCAAGAGTTCCTGCAAGCGGGGGTAAAATAGGGAGTGTGACGGAGGATCCCATCGGCTCGTCCCTCATGCTCCCCTTCTGAGAATCATAAGGGGATGTGGAAGCATGGTCTCTGTGGAAGAGGCATTGAACCGAGTTCTGACCCGAATCCCAGTTTTGGGCTTGGAGAAAGTGAACATCATCGGCTCTTTGGGAAGGGTAATCGGGGAAGATATCGTCGCCCCCAGGGATATCCCTCCTCTGGACAATTCAGCTATGGATGGATACGCCGTTCGAGCGACCGATATCAAGGGAGCTTCACGGGATAACCCCTTTTTTCTCGAGGTAATAGAAGATCTGCCCGCAGGAGCTTTACCCAAAAAGAGTTTAACCTGTGGGCAGGCAACCCGCATTATGACGGGAGCCCCCATACCTAAAGGGGCTGACTCCGTTGTCATGGTCGAGGATACGGAAAGAGCAGGCGAGGAAGTGAGGATCTTTCAGGGAGTCTCCCATGGAGAGAACATCAGAAGGGCTGGGGAGGATGTAAGAAAGGGGGATCGGATCATCCCAAGAGGCTCGGTCATCCGAGCGGCGGAGGTGGGAATGCTGGCCTCGGTCGGCAGGGCCTCCGTATACGTCCACCAAAGGCCCATAGTGGCCATCCTCTGCACCGGCGACGAGCTGGTCGACGTGGATGAAGAGATTGTCGACCATAAAATCGTCAGCAGCAACTCCTACACCCTTTCCGCTCAAGTGTTGGAGTGCGCGGCCCTCCCCCTTCAGCTGGGCATCGCCAAGGATAAGCCGGAGGAAATCGAGGCTAAGCTTCAGCAGGGTTTACGGGCGGATGTTATCCTCTCCTCCGCCGGGGTTTCCGTCGGTGACTATGACCTGGTCAAAGACGTCCTTGGGAAAATCGGCTTTCAGATGGAGTTTTGGGGGGTGGCCATGAGGCCAGGACAGCCCCTTGCATTTGGGACCATAGCAGGGAAGCCCACCTTCGGACTCCCCGGTAATCCCGTTTCCTCCATGGTTTCGTTCGAACAGTTTGTCCGGCCCTCGCTTTTGAAAATGATGGGACACAGGAACCTGTTCAGGCCAGTAGTGGAAGCGGTCCTTAAGGAGGAGATCAGTAAGAAGGCGGGCAGACGGCATTTCATGAGGGCTCGGGTTTCATCGGAGGGGGGCCGGTATATGGTGACAACTACTGGCCCCCAGGGATCAGGCATCCTCAACTCAATGGTTGAGGCCAACGCCCTCCTCATCGTCCCCGAGGAGGTGACGGACATCAAAGCGGGGGAGAATGTTCAGGTCCAGATTTTGAATCGAAGCTTTGGATCCGCGGGATCGGGGAACTGTTAATGGATAGAGATGAGAGCCCTGAAAAATTGGGAAAACGAGCTCTGAGCGCGAATCAAAGATTTTTTCGTTAACCATTCTTAGTGAAGCGAAATGGCTGCAAATCCAATGTCTGAGCCTAAGAGGCGAGTTTTGGATTTGCAGTGAAGCAAACTTTAGAATGGTCGAAAAAATATTTCTGAGCTGTGAAGAGCGAGTTTTCCCAAGACCTCGAGATCATATGATACCCATTGTCTCCATTGTGGGGAAGTCTGACAGCGGCAAGACCACCCTTATCGAAAAGATCGTTCCCGGGCTCATCCGAAGGGGATATCGCATAATCACGGTCAAACATGACCTCCATGGCTTTGAAATCGACAGAGAGGGTAAGGACAGCTGGCGGCATAAACAGGCCGGAGCTCAGGGAGTTATTATCTCGTCCCCCCGAAAGGTCGCTCTGATCCGGGACGTGTATAGGGACATGTCGCTTGAGGAATTGAGCGACGCCTTCGGTGCAGATGCGGATCTCATCCTGGCGGAGGGGTTTAAGAAGGATGTCCAGCCGAAGATTGAGGTCTTCAGGAAGGAGGAGCACGCGGAGCTCCTCTGCACCCCGGAGGACAACCTTATTGCCATTGCCAGCAACCGGCCTTTTGATATCGGAGTCCCGTGCTTGGACATCGATGACGTCAAGGGAATCGTTGACCTCATTGAATCCACGTTCTTGAAGGGGGGCCGGAGGGAAGGAGCCTCCCTTAGGATAAACGGAAGACGCATCCCCCTTTCCCCCTTCGTGGAGAGGTTCTTGATTCGCACGATCAAGGGAATGATGTCTTCCCTCAAGGGCGGCGAGGACCCACAGCGGATAGAGATTAAGATCGACTAGGGAACCTTTCGCTGGATCCCTCA
>CAYFXP010000239.1:0-6657 GCA_964346935.1 uncultured Syntrophobacterales bacterium | reverse complement strand
TGCAGGAGTGGGAAGTGGTGGATTTCATGGATGTCATTGCGAGAGCTGATACGGTCAATCCCTTGGAGGATGATCTCATCACCCTTTTATGGGAAGGAGATTTCCAGCATATCCATTACGTCGCAGGCCAGTATCACTTGGAGGAATCTCCAAAGGAATTTCCCAAAAATGCAGAGGAATTTCGCAGGACAGTGAACGTTGAACCGATGCCGAGTTATCAGCGAATTGAACTGATCAGCGAACATGGATTAGATCCAGGATTTGCCCATCAACAGCTGGAGGGAGATGTTTTGCAGATTCCGAGGGACCAGCTACGAGTTGAACCTATGGAGCTTGAAGCTATCAGGGAGAGGGCAGATGTCGAGACCCAGCCCGAATTCTGTTTCCACGCCATCGATATACTGTTTGATGTCATGTCCCTGGAAACTGAGACCAAGGGTTTCGAGTCCATCATCTCCTTTTTAGATCGGGTTATCGCATCGCTCTTGGCCAGAGGGGCCTTCGCGCATGCCAGCCAGATACTGAGGCGCCTCTACATTTTTTTGAATTCCCACGATCTTCAGAAGTGGCAGAGCAATCTCATAAAAAGAGTGATCATCGAGGCGGGCGAACCGGGGAGAATAGAGACTATCGGGAATGTTTTGAACGCAAATGCGTTTTCGGACATAAGGGGGGCCTTGGACTATTTTCTCCTCCTTCAGCGAAATTCCATTCCGCATCTCTGCGAATTATTGGGAAATCTCAGCGGTTCAAAGCCGAGAAGGGTTATCTGCGACGCCCTGTCGAAGGTGGGCAAGAATGGTATCGAACTGATGACCCCATTTCTCGATGATAACAGATGGTACCTGGTTCGCAATATGGTTTACATCCTTGGGCGAATCGGGAGAAAGGAGGCCGTTCAGTATATAGGAAAAGCCCTTCGACATGGGGACATGCGGGTGAGAAGGGAGGCTCTTCAGGCGTTGGGGCTCATCGGAGGATCGGAGGCGATGCAGTACATGGTTCAATCCCTGGATGATCCGGATATCAAAATACGGGGAATTGCGGCCCTCAACCTGGGAAGGATGGGGGAACAAGCCTTGGCTCCCCTTATGAAAAGAATGGGATCTAAGGAGTTCTTTAAGAAGGATTTGGTGGAGATCAAATCGTATTTTAAGGCAATTGGAATGATTCGATCGGACCATCCCGTTCCCCTGCTATACTCGCTTCTGGAGAGGAGGAAATGGTTTGGCCGAGCTAAGGCAGAAGAGATCCGAGGCTGCGCGATCGATACCCTGATCAGAATCGGCACGGAGGAGGCGAGGGAAGTGCTCGAGATGGGTATGAAATCGAGCGATGAATCCTTGCGGGAAGCGTGCGGCCGGGCATTAATGCAACTATCATAGGTGTTACTTCCAGTGGACGAGGAGAAAGACAAGGTTCGATTCATTACCCCTGATTGGGTAAAATCCCCCCCACCGACTATGGATGGGGATCAACTGGGCGTCCAATTAATCCTGGGCCTCCATACCCTCATGAAGGCCGCCCAGGTTTATGGGACGGATAGCCTCGCCCTGGACCAATCTATGCCTCAGTATCTCCACCTCATCAATCCGTGTATTCTTTCCGCCGGAGGGATTACCTTGGAGATCACAGAGGAAGGGTTCCTGTTGAACAACCAGAAAATCCGGGGAAAACCGGGGGATCATGCCGTTTTCAAATCGTTCATGCGGAATCTGATAGGATGGCGGATCGGTAAGCTCGTGATCCACAGCCCCCTGGATGAGGTGGAATTAAAGGAATTTATCTCTCTCCTATTGGCGTTGAAAGGGGGAGATGGAAATAACTCCCTGTATGTTATGAAGCAGCTCAGTGCTCGGAAAATAGACTCCCTAAGCGTGGGCAAGCTGAGGTTGAAGGAGCCTTCTCTTCCCAAGGCAGCGGCGGGAAAACACCATCCCGGGGAACTCTATTTTGCGGCCAGTGGGATTGTAAGCCAAATCATGGAGGAGGCGGCAGGAGACAGGGCTTTCAATATGAGAAAGGCCAAGAGGCTGATGCAGCAGATGGTAAGCTCTCTCATTCACGATGAGTCTATGCTTCTGGGTCTGGCCACGATCAAGAGCTGCGGCGAATATCTGTACAACCATTCCGTAAACGTGGCCATCTATTCCATGGCCTTGGGGCTTCAATTGGAGCTTCCTAAGACGAGCCTCGTTCAATTGGGTATCGCGGCCCTTTTCCACGATATCGGAATGATGAGAATTCCCCAATCGATCCTGTATAAATCGAACGAGCTGACAGGCGAGGAATGGGGGATTACGCAAAAACATCCCCTATACAGTGTGGAGACCATTGTTCAAGGGAATGGCTGGAGTGAAACGATGGCGAGGATTATTGAGACAGCCTTTGAACACCACATCAAGGTGAATCGGACGGGGTATCCTAAGTTGACATACCCGAGGGAACTGACGCTGTTGGGAAAGATAATCGCCATTGGCGACTTTTACGATAACATCGTGCGATCTCACTCCTATCAGTTTTTTCCCATCTTTTCCGATCGGGCAATAGGCCTGTTGTTGGATCGAAGCGGCAAGGATTTCGATCCGACCCTGGTTAAGCTGTTTGTAAGGCTCGTAGGGTTTTATCCCATTGGTACGCTTGTAATGCTCGAAAACGGGGAAATGGGCATCGTAGCGACCCCAAACAAGGATATCGAAATGACGGATCGGCCGAAGGTATTGCGGATCCATTTTCAGGATGGCGAGTACAAAGGAACCGGGGTGCTCGATTTAGCGGAGAAAGAGGAGAAGACGGGAAAATACAGGAATACCATCGATAGGTGCGTCGATCCCAATGAATATCAGCTCAATGTGGCGGAAGTGCTATTTTTTGGTTGATGTTTTCCAGAGAGGTTCCGTTCGGCTCTCAATTAACGGCAGGATCAATAACGGCCCTGCCTTTTTTGTTGTGAATCCCGTGCCACTCTGATACCATAGGTCCATGAGGTGGCCCAACCGGAAGAATTTCCCAGCTTTTCTAATTCTCCTGTTCCGAGAAGAGGCATAACGCTTAAGCAGAAGAGCAGAACGAGAGGTACCCGGTCTCATGGAGGAAGATGGGATGCCAAACAATTGTGTAATCATTGGCGATATTAGAGAGTCAAGGGACTTGGATGATTGGCGACATATTTTTATGGAGTTGAGGAAAACTCTAAGAAGAATAAATAGAAGACTTTCCGGTAGCATTGTCGTTACCTTTCAGCCGACAATTGGGGATGAATTTCAAGGCGCTATAGGTGAACCGGAAAAGGCATTGGATATCTATGATTTCATCAGAGGCGAATTACAAATAGATATCTATTATGGCATTGGTATTGGCAGTGTTGAAAAGCCCATCAACAAGGAAATGGGCATGAGGGGAAGTGGATTCTACCGGGCAAGGGATGCGTTAGACCTTTGTAAAAAGGAAAATAGAAGCATTTTTATCAAATCTTCAGACACACCGAATCCAACAGATAAGATAGTGAACACGCTCCTCCGCCTTATTGAGGTTTTGGAAAACTCATGGACAAAAAGACAGCGGGAAATAGTAAACTACTATAGAACGCATCCAGATTATACTTATGAACAATTAGGCAAACATTTCGGCTTTTCAAAACAAGCGGCATCTCAGTTTTTGAAAGCTACAAATTGGGAAGTAATCACTGACAGTGGCAATCTTATGAGGGAGTTACTGAAAGACATGTGTTCACGGACGAATAAGGTAAAGTGAAAATGCTTTATGGATATTATGTAAAGCGTGATAAGTTGACAGGTAAAAAGTAAAGTACATCAACTTTACAAACACCAGGTAAAGCCAAATCACTTGACAAAAGGGTGAAAAATGGCCGATCCAAATATTATCATCACGGGGATTTATCTGGGTTCATACGTGCTGGTAACAGCAGGTGTCCACGTCATCGTCAACTGGATTCTAAGGAGGTATCAATTGCCCGAACGCGGGTTAAGGAGAGCAGGAGCTACAATCGGGGTTCTTGAAAGGATGGTGGTATTGACCCTTGTTCTATTGGAACAATATGCATCTATTGCAATAATATTTGCCGCGAAATCCATTGCCCGCTTTGAAGAGCTTAAAGATAGGGAATTTGCCGAGTACTATTTGATCGGCACCCTATCGAGCATATTGTTTGCTATGCTGATTGGAATCCTGACATCCTTGTTGTTAAATGCCGTTCGGCCTTGACCGGTAAGGACATTGTGTCATACAGGTCTTCTATAGCCATGTATTGGGAGGGAAACCGAAAAGCCAGGGCTCAATAGAATTGGACAATCCTGAGCTTCAAATAAGGGATGAAGACAGGCTCAATCGAACAAATCCCTGAAGAAAAATCTCTCCCTATCTCCGTCCTCCTCGGGATTTACGAGTCGAACCGGGATCGCTCCCAGTCTTTCCAAAGGGCCGCTATCGAAGGGGGCGGGCGGAGATTCCTGTCGTGCGCCCCGTGAAAGGAGGAGGGGAAAGGCAACCTTATTGCTGTTGTTTCCACCCTTGTCCCGAACATATACCGTCAGCCTGAGCTGGGTCCATTCGGGCATTCGAAGGCCCGCACCGGCTATGCTATGGAAATGGAGATATCCCATGAGTTTTGCTCTGCTCCTTTTCTTAATGGGTACGTAAGCAGAGGAATACGGCCCATAGCCCACTTGATCAAAGGCGCATACAAATCGCAGCATATCGCCATCCGGGTCGTTGGCCTCGAGGTAAATCCGCCAAATATCGCCGTGGGAGAGCTTTTCAGAGGCATACGAGCCGGTGATGACGGGAGGGCTTCCTCCCGGCTTGACGAGCCATTCGGCCAATGATTTGGGGTATCCCGGATTAAAGGAAAGGCTCACGAGGGCTCCTGTGAGAACAATAGCCGCGGTTCTCTTCATCTGGCTCTCCTTTTTAATCGTTTCTACAAAATTGAGATCCCTGGGAAAAAAATCGCTCTTCGCAGCTAAGAAATATTTTCTCATGTCGGAGAAAACCCTTGTCCCTTCGCTTCAACACACTTCGGTCTGTTGCCCGAATTCCCTTGCACTCACTGAAAATAATTTTGGACCATTCTAAAGTTCGCTTCACTGCAAATCCAAAAACTCGCCCTGCGGGCTCAAACATTGTCTTTGCGGCTGTTTCGCTTCACTAAGAATGGTTAGCCAAAATTCTTTAATATTCCCTCCAGGAAACCCGGGCAACGACCTGTCCCTACATGACACTTTTCCAGCAAACTTCGCTCAGGGAGAACGGTCTTTTCCATAAGTTTTAGAAATAGCCTCCGCCCCCGCTGACCGCAAGACTGCAGCACAGCAACACCGCGGAACCGCAATTCGCTCAGATTTCGTTTTCCCAATTTTTCAGAGCTCTTAAATTATACCCCAAAACCGAGAGGGTAGGGGAGAGGGCTTTGAGTGTGGTCGCGCCCCTGTGGGTTGTTTAGGGCCATGCTTTTCAACGTGGGGGAGGTGGTTTCTTGCGGTTGAGGGATTGCAGTGCCTTTGCCTCCTCCCAAATTCGGTCCATCTCCTCAAGAGAGGCGTCCTTCAAGCTCTTTTTCCTTTTGGAGAGCACTTTTTCCACATATTGAAAGCGGGCCACGAATTTGGAAGTGGACTTTCTCAAGGCTTCCTCGGGATTCACCCCGATAAACCTTCCCACATTGGCCAGCGTAAAGAGGAGATCGCCGAACTCGGCCTCTATTCTCTTTCGATTTCCATCGCGGATGACCTCTCCCAACTCCTTTAATTCCTCCTGGATTTTTTCGACGAGATTTCCCAGGCGCTCCCAGTTGAAACCGACCCTTGAGGCCTTCTGGGTGACCCGGTAGGCCCTCAGCAGTGCCGGGAGGTGGAGGGGAACGCCATCGAGCAGCGAGGTAGCCTTCGACTTACCCTTCTCCCTCCGCTTCAACTCCGACCAGTTGACCTCTACCTCCTCAGGGGTGGATGCCTTGCCTTTGCCGAAAACATGGGGGTGGCGATTGATCATCTTGCCCACGGCCGACCCGGCAACATCGTAAATATCGAACTGGCCTATTTCTTTGGAGATTTGGGCCAAAAAGAAGATGTGCATCAAGAGGTCCCCTAACTCCTCCTTCAATCCTTCCGGGGACCCCTTATCAATGGCCTCAAGGACCTCGTACACTTCCTCGACGAGAAAGGTCTGCAGGGTTTCAAAGGTCTGCTTCTTGTCCCACGGACATCCGTCCTTTCCTCGCAGCCGGTCCATGACCTCGGCCAGCGCATGAAACTCACTGCCCCTTTTCATTCCTCCACGCTCCCTTGAGAATATCCTCGAGCTGAGTTTATCATTTTAAGTAGGATAGATTAGATCGAATTTCAAGTCAAAATCAGGCAACACGATGGGACCCTTTGTTTGAGCGCTCCGCGGTGTGTTGGCCGTGTTCCCAAATTGGGGCTTGAACTGGGCACCTTTTTGTGTTACGTAAAAACGTTAAAAAATAAGCGTTTACGTAACCTAACGGTTTTTCGGCGTCATTGATGCGCGAGTCGAGCAGGTAGGGGAATAGATGGATTACCGTGACACCCTCAATTTGCCAAAGACCGATTTTCCCATGAAGGCCGACCTGCCCAAAAGGGAACCGGTCATCCTCAAACAGTGGGAGGAAAAGAAGAT
>CAYFXP010000238.1:0-11908 GCA_964346935.1 uncultured Syntrophobacterales bacterium | reverse complement strand
TCTGTGCGCCGGGTAATGTCTCAAATCTGAAATGAGATCCCTTGGAAAGGAGCTCTTCGCTGCTCAAGATATTTTTTTCTTGAGAGAGAAAATCCTCGCTCCTTCACCTCAGTGCATTACCATGCGTTCCCCAAATTCCCTTTCGCTCCCTGAAAAGAATTTTGGACCATTCCGAAGTTCGCTTCACTGCAAAGAGCACATGGGCGCTGCCTCATCCCACAACTTGTTTATGACCACATACATATTTGCGTAGAGGAGAGAATACAGGCAAATCCGAAATCCTCATTTCTAAACCCTAAGCAAATACTAAGCACGCATGGTCAAAAGACCAAAACGTTGAGGATTTTGACATTTGGATTTTGATATTGTTTAGTATTTAGTACTTCGGCCCGCGACGAGGAGTTCGGCTGAGGCTCACTCGAAGCCCCCCTCGGCTTGAGCAGTTCGGCCTTGAGCTCACTGCCGAAAGGCTCGGGTCGAAGGCTCCCTTCGGGTCTGAGCCTCAGGGTCGAAGACGGCCGAGTCGATTTAGGATTTATTCCCTATTTGCCTGCACCACTGTATATTTGTTCGCTCCAGGGAGCCCGGTCAAGTTCCTCAACGAATTACACTCATGGACGCGAAGAAATATTCCCTGATCGATACCCACGTCCACATTGATGAGTTTACCGACTTGGAGGGCGTAATTGGGCGGGCTCAATCAGTAGGAGTAAGTGCAATCATCGGCGTTGGATCCGATCTCGTATCCAACGAGAAGGTGCTCCAGATAGCACAAACCTTCCCCGGTTATCTCTTTCCAGCATTGGGCTTTCATCCGTGGCACATGGAGGCGCACCAGGTCAAGGTTACCCTTGACGCGATGGAGAGGGAAGTTGAGCGATGTGTGGCCATCGGGGAAGTAGGGCTTGATTTCAACGTGGAGGTTGACAAGGGGCTTCAGACCCGGATCTTCGGGAATATCTTAGAACTTTCCGCGAAGCGGAACCGACCCGTTATTGTGCATGCCAGGGGGGCATGGGAGGAGGCGCTTGCCATGGTTGTCGAGGCAGGATTGGAAAAGGCCGTCTTCCACTGGTATAGCGGTCCCATGGGCGTTTTGCGCCTCATCATCGAAAGGGGGTATTCGATTTCGGGAACCCCCGCCCTCTCATATAGCCCCAGGCATCGGAAGGCCATCAAGCGAGTGCCCATTGAGGGATTGTTGCTGGAGACTGACGCTCAACAGGCATATCGTGGGGTTGAGTCGGAACCCGAGGATCTATTGACCTCCCTCTTCATGGTTGCAGATATAAAGGGTATAAAGCCCGAAGAAGTGGCGCGGAAGACCTCGGAAAATGCGGTTGAGTTCTTCGGATTAGACCCGGTGAGGGGGAGGGAATTTTCATGAGTCCGTTTCTTGCCCGGAGAGACGTTGGGAAGTGCCATAATTGTGGTTTCTGTCGAAAGTTCCTCTGTAGACACGAGGAGTGCATTGGTTGTGGGGCCTGCGTGGTCGGTTGTCCCTTTGATGCGGTCCACTTGGTAGAGGTGGAAGCAAATGAATATGTGAATATAGAGGTGGACGGGCGGGTCGCCAGCGTCCCAACGGGCATGCCCCTTAAGGCGGCCCTAGAACAGTGTGGCGTCGCCTTTTCCGCGTATCCAAGGGAGGGTAGATTGATGACTCCTTGTGGGGTAGGGGGGTGTATGAGCTGCGCGGTGGAAGTCAACGGGGAAATCCTCCCTAGTTGCGTAACGGCGGTGAGGGATGGGACGAGGGTTAGGACGGAAATCCAATCCCGCGGCGTGGCCAGTAGGGGCGTCCATGGATTTCAGGGCCATCCGGTAGGTGGCGTTGGAACTCCTTGGGAATTGAAGAAGCGAAGGGGAAGTATCGAGGTGGCCTGTTTTGCTGCCGGGTGTAATTTCAGATGCCCACAGTGTCAGAACTGGACGACGGCCTATTTGGGGACGGGGAAGTTGTTAGGACCCGATGAGGCTGCAGAGTTCTTAACCCGGGCGAGGCGGCTTTACGGAGTCAATCGGATGGCGATATCTGGCGGTGAATGTACCCTGAACCGAGGATGGCTCGTTAGCTTTATTCACCATCTGAAGATGAAAAATCCAGATGCGGAGGCCCGTTTTCACGTTGATACCAACGGATCCATCTTTACCCGGGATTACATCGATGAATTGGTGGAGGCAGGGATGACCGATGTGGGGATCGACCTAAAGGGTTTCACGCTTCAGACCTTTAAGTCCATTACGGGCATCTGCAAACAAGGGCTCGCCAGGAGGTATCTCGAGACCGCCTGGAATGCGTGCCGCCATCTGGTGAACCGTTATGGGGGCAGGATATTTCTGGGAATCGGCATCCCCTACAGCAAGGACTTGATCTCCTTAGAGGAGGTCCACACGATGGGCACCGAGATTGCCTCCGTGGACCCAGACCTTCAAGTCTGCCTCCTGGACTATAGGCCTGAATTCAGGCTGAGTCATAACGATTCGTTTCGGATTCGCCAACCGGATTACCGGGAGATGGCCGAAGCGGCGGACGTCCTAAGGGAAGCCGGCTTGAAGATAGTGATCGCCCAGACTATTGTTGGCCATATCGGTCCCTAAGGGGCTTCCCAAGTTCTTTCGCCACGTCAATGTCAATTCTTAGCGGGATTTTCGAGCATTAACGAAATGACGGAAGATGTCCGGAAAAGTTGCTCCTCGCCACTCAAACATATTTTTTCGACGGTTCAAGCGTTTAGGCCGCCTTTAACCCAGAACTGGGTTTTTCCTCGCTCGTGGCCTGGGAGTGGCTGTCGAAAAAATATAATTCGCGCTCAGAGCTCCTTTTCCGAATTCCCAGCCATCTGAATTTGCCTCATGAACGCTGGTGTACTCCTTAGACTCCGGAAACTTCGGCCAGCGTTCGATTGACGATTCGCCCCCGTTGAATTTATAATGATTTGATATGGTTAGGCGAAAAAAGCCACGGGTGATCTTGTTTGCGGGAAAAGGCGGTGTGGGGAAGACAAGCATTGCGGCGGCTACTGCCATCGGTTGCACCCATATGGGTTATAAGACACTGGTCATGTCGCTGGATGCCGCCCATAGTCTTTCGGACATTTTCGACCTGGAAAAGGGGCTGATGGATAAGAACAAGGGGGAACCGATTGAAGTCAACCGAAATCTGTGGATTCAGGAAATAGACGTTCAGGAAGAGATTCATAGGAACTGGAAGGATGTCTATCAATATATCGCGACCCTCTTTAACATCTCCGGCATCGATGAGGTTCTGGCTGAAGAACTGGCCATTATGCCCGGCATGGAGGAGGTGTCGAGCCTGCTCTATATCAATCGGTATGTGAACGAGAAGGTTTTCGACGCCGTCATTTTGGATTGCGCCCCAACAGGAGAATCCCTCCGGTTCATCAGCATCCCAACCACTCTTGAGTGGTACATGAAGAAGGTTTTTAAGGTGGAGCGGTTGTTCACAAAATACGCGCGTCCTGTTGTCGAAAGGTTCTATTCCGTTCCCCTGCCAGATGAAGGTTATTTTGAGTCCCTTCAATATCTCTTCGAGAGGCTTCAAGGGGTTGAGAACCTGTTGATAAATCCTCGCATTACCTCCGTCAGGCTCGTAACAAACCCCGAAAAGATCGTCATTAAAGAGACACAGAGGGCTTTCATGTATTTCTGCCTTTACGGGCTATGCGTTGACGCTATTATCATCAACAGGATTTTACCCGAGGAAGTCTCGGACGCCCATTTCCATCGCTGGAAAGGAACCCAGGGCAAGTACATCGATCTTGTGAAGGAATACTTTTCCCCGGTGCCTATATTCAAGGTAGGCTTATTCAGGGATGAGATCGTTGGTGGGGAAGACCTTGCGCAATTGTCCAAGATGCTCTATGATAGTTTGGATCCGACAACCAGGTTTTCGACGGAAAATCCGCATAAATTTGCCAAGAAAAACGGCCAGTATTTGGTTAACGTAAAACTTCCTTTTATCACCAAGGAAGACGTTGAATTGAGCAAGAGCGACAACGAGCTCATCGTCCGGGTGGGAGGTTTCAAGCGGAATATTTTGCTTCCTCGGAAGGTAGCTCACTACAACCCTTTGGGGGCGAAGCTAGATGGGGAAAGCCTCACGGTAACCTTTGGAGGTGAGGATCATGAAGAGGGGAACCAGGAAGGATGAGGGAGATCTCAAGGAGGAGAGGTTAGAATGTCCTTTTTGCCTGTTCTTCTCGAAGCTTAAGGAGGTGGGGGGGAGGAAATCCGAATTTTGGGATCATATGAATAACGCCAGAATCGAATTCCTCGAGGGAATCAAGTCCCTCATAGATGAGCGAATTGAAACGTTAAAGAAGACCAGGAAGAAGACGAAAGGGAACAGGTTCTCAAAAATCGAAGTGAGGGACTAATTACCCTCTTCATCTTCCGCGCGACCGGAAGTAAGCCATTTTCCATGAAACCCAAAGGGGGTTTTTTGTTTTTCCGCCCTTTCACCGGCTCTTTGCAGGAAGTGGAACGCTGACCTCGTGAGGAGACGTTCATAGCTTATGGATTACCCTAAATTGCGGGGCGTTACTGCCTTTTCAACCCAGATTCAGGGGCAGCAAGTATTCTGCGTTCAAGACTCCCGAGGATTCAGCCAAAGGGCGGTATTCCTGCCGCCCTCCCTCTTCTTCATCGTGAGCCTATTCGACGGGAAGCATTCCATCCTCGACATTCAGGCAGAATACATGAGGACGTATGGTGAACTGATATACAGGGAGAAAATCGAGGAGATCATTGATCAGTTAGATACCCAGCTGCTGCTGGAAAGCGAGCAGTTCAGAGTTGCCCTTGAGAAGGAGAAGAGGGACTTTCGAGCCTCCCACGTAAGAGAAGCCGCCTTTGCTGGCATAAGTTACGCTTCGGACCCTATAACACTGAGGGGACAGGTTGAAAGTTATTTTTCCGCTCCCGATGGACGCACCAAGCCGCGCATGGAAAATCCCTCGGGGACGCTCAAGGGAGTCATCGCCCCTCATATCGACTTTCAAAGAGGCGGCCCATGTTATGCTTTTGCCCATAAGGAGGTGAGGGAGGCATCCAATGCCGATCTCTTCGTTATCCTTGGGACCGCTCATCTCGAGATGAAGAATTATTTCAGGCTGACCCTTAAGGAATTTAGCACCCCATTGGGTACGGCGAAACCTAATAAGGCCATCGTCGAGGCGCTATCGGACGACTGCCATTGGGATTTGTTCGAGGATGAATTCATTCATAAGAGGGAACATTCCATAGAATTTCAATTGATATTCCTCCAATTTCTCTACCCGGGAAAGCCCTTTGAAATTGTCCCCATACTATGCGGGTCATTTCATGAGGCAATCGAGGAATCCATTTCTCCTTGGGAGATGTTGGCCCATGTTGAAAAGATGGATCCAGAGGGTTTTTATGACTTGATTCGCAGAGAAGGCGATCGTCGTCATATCTGTGGGTTGCCTTCCATCTACGCTCTCATGAACATCGCCGGTGCCAGAGAGGGAAGGCCCCTGAATTATGACCAGAGTCACAATCCGGAGGCTCAGTCGGCGGTTACGTTCGTAAGCTTAGCTTTTTATTGACCCGTAGTCCTTGCTACGCGGGTAGGTATGGTATCTGAGGGCAGAGCGAGGTGGATAGCCATGATCCAAACAGTCCAAATTCAAACGGGGGCGCGGACGGAGTTCATCGATATAACCGGCAAGATTCAAGACGTTGTGCGTCAATCAAAGGCTCGAGACGGAATTTGTTATCTCTTCGTGCCGCATACAACTGCCGCCATCACCATTAACGAGAACGCCGATCCCACTGTCCCCCAGGATATCGTGATGGAACTCAATAAGGTGATCCCCTTTGACGACCGGTACCGACACACCGAGGGGAACTCCGCCGCTCACATAAAGGCAAGCATCGTCGGTCCCTCTGAAACGATTTTCATCGAGTCGGGAGTGTTGCTCTTAGGGACATGGCAAGGGATCTATTTTTGCGAGTTCGATGGACCGAGGAGAAGGAAGCTTCACGTGAAGGTGATGGCCTCCAGTTAGATTTCCAGACTCGGGTTTCCATTGGTTGGACGGGAATCCATCGGGACGGAGGTTATGCTGAGCGAGGTACAATCGTTATTAGAAGAGGCGGAAGCGGTCTTTCGGGCAGAACCGAAATTGCTCCATCTTCCCAATTCCGGCAAGGCCGTCTTTGTCGGGGATACGCACGGCGACTTAGAAGCCAGCAGATCGATATTGGAGAGAAATCTGTCCAATAATCATAAGGTGGTCTTCCTGGGCGACTACGTCGATCGAGGGGAGGCCTCTCGGGAGAATATCCACTACCTGCTCTCGATGAAGCTGAAGTTTCCCAATGAGATCATCCTCCTTATGGGAAATCACGAGGGATATATCATAAGGGAGTTCTATCCTGCCAACTTTTGGCTGAGCCTCACCGAGGCGGAGAAGGAGCGATATGGTCAGACACTTGCTCACCTTCCTTATGCCGTTTCAACTCCCAACGGGGTGATTGGGGTGCATGGAGCCTTGCCCGACCTGGAAAAGCTTGAGGATATCAATAGCATCGAAACCGGAGATGAGAATTGGGATCAGATCGTGTGGGGAGACTTCCAAGATCGATCAGGAAATGATCTAGGGGGGTTTTGGGGACGCCCTCAATATGGGCGGGATTACTTTTACCGCCTTATGGATCAATTCGAAAGAAGGGTACTCATTCGATCCCACCAGCCTAACGCAAATCCCATTATGTTTGAGAAGCGGTGCCTGACCATCTTTACCTCCTATGCATACTTGCCCATCAGGACGGTAGCCATAGTTGATCTGGCCCAAGAAAGGGTGGGGAGCATCGATGACATCGTGCTGGAGATGGTCTGAGCTCGGGCTCCCCTTGTCATTCGTTATGGATGAAAAAATGACTTCCGAAGGGATAAAGGTCATTTCCTTTGATTTGGATGGAACCCTGGTGGAACCAGAATATAGCGAGTGGGTGTGGGGAGTGGGGATTCCTCAACTCTTCGCCCAAAAGAGGGGGATTTCCTTTGATGAGGCAAAGGAAGTTGTGGGGGAGGAGTACTGCAAGGTCGGCGATGGATCCCTCGAGTGGTACGATATCAAATATTGGTTCAATTTCTTTCAGCTCAACGGTAGTTGGAGGTCGTTGCTGAATCGATATTCCCACAAGATCAAGACCTATCCAGAGGTCTCACAGGTGCTCCGGGACTTCTCCTCCCATTATATGGTGATCATCATTTCCAATGCCGCGAGGGAATTCATCGATATTGAAGTTGAGGTTGCGGAACTCCGGGGATATTTTTCCCGGATTTTTTCAGCCACCTCCGACTTTGGGGAAATCAAAAAAACCTCGCAATTTTACGGCCGTATCTGCCAACTCCTCGGGATCAAGCCCCGGGAGATGGTCCACGTGGGGGATCATTGGGAGTTCGACTACTTGGTGCCCAAGGGCCTGGGGATCAGGTCGTTTCATGTCGATCGTTCGTGGAGCCGCAAAGGTGATGAGGTGATCAGGAGCCTAGAGGAGGTAGGGCAGAGGCTGGGGATTAGGGGATGAAAGGATGGAACATTGGAATACTGGAATTTAAGTATTTAGTTGGAAAGGGAGGTCTTGATATGAGGGTAAAGAGGTGGGGCTGGGTTCTATGGTTCGGCTTTCTGCTCTTATTGGATTATACCGTACCTTACACAGTGCTTTCAGGGGTGAGCAAGATCTATGGGGCTTTCCTTTTCTGGAACCTTTTCGCGCTCACGGCCATTGGCTCCATATTTATCCTTCTTTGGAAATGGCGGGATTGAGGGGAGGGGAGCATGAATTCTTCATATGTACTGCTTGCCATCGCCATCTATGTCGCTATGGGGACGTGGATGGCCTATATGTCCCGGAGGGGAATGGGTGCAGGTGTTACCGAATATTTCTTGGCGAATCGAACGGTAGGAGGGTTTGTAGCAGCTCTCACGTACAGTGCCACAACGTACAGCGCCTTTATGATGGTAGGTTTGGCCGGCTTCACTTACAAAGGAGGGGTTGGGGCTCTGGGGTTTGAGCTGACCTATCTTTCGGGCTTGGTCCTCGCGGTCTTTTTCGGTCCTCGGTTTTGGCTGGTGGGAAAGAAATATGGATATATCTCACCGGCTGAGCTTTTAGGCGATCGATATGAAAGTCAATGGGTCGCCGCAGTGACCACGTTGGTCTGTTTGATCTTCCTCATTCCCTATGCAGCCGTTCAACTGATGGGCATCGGGTATTTGTTGGGGGGACTATCAGGAGGAACAATTCCCTTCTGGGTGGGCCTCATATTGGCAACACTGTTAGCCATTGTTTGGGCATGGATAGCGGGGCTGAGGTCGGTTGCCTGGACGGATTCCCTCCAGGCCTTGATTATGCTGGTGACATCGATTCTCGTCCTTCTTTTTGTGATCTACCGGTATTTCGGGGGCTTTGGAGGCCTTTTCCTCAAGCTGGAGACCGACTATCCCCGATGGTTGAGCGTTCCCGGACCGGGTTTTTTCAACTTGAAGGCGTATATTGGTCTTACCCTTCCCTGGTTTTTCTTCTGCATCTCAAATCCTCAGGTCAGCCAGAGGCTTTTCATCCCGAAGTCCCTCGGCGCCATGCGGAGGATGTTAGGTGGATTTGTCATCTTTGGATTTATCTATACCTTGGTCTCCGTTATGTGGGGCTTTTCTACTAAGGTGTTGAGTCCAGGCCTTACGAGAGCCGATTTGGCCACCCCAACCCTTCTCTCCCAGCCCCTCATCCCTGATATCCTGGCCCTCATCGTAATGGTGGGGATTTTGGGGGCGGCTGTCTCAACTATCGATTCCATTCTCCTTACCCTGTCGTCCATGTTTGCCCGGGATCTCTATAAGGGACTCAGGCCCCAGGCATCGGAGGAAGTTGAGCTGAGGTTGGGAAAATGGGTGATCCCGATGATCTCCCTTGTGGCCATGATCTTCGGCTGGCTGAGGGTCGGGCTCATCTCCGCCCTCTCCGTGGCGGCATCGGCTGGACTCCTCATGATGGTTCCGGCCATATTCGGGGCTTTCTACTGGAAAAGAGGGACGGCTTCAGGGGCTATCTGGAGCATGATTCTCGGAGGAGCGGTCACGGGCTTTCTCTATTTTTCTCGGATCAGGCCTTTGGGGCACTGGCCGGCGGTATGGGGAGGCCTCGTTTGTTTGGCCACCTTCATCGTCGTCAGTCTGTTAACGAAGCCTCCGCTGGAAAAGGCGGAGGAGTTTCTGGGGTATCTGGAAGGGGGCCTCAAGGAGAAGAATGCCTTATAGGCCTGCTCTTTCCATCTTTGCCCATAGTGGAGCAACGATGGAAGTCGCCGAGCACATCTTTCCTGGGATTGTCGAGGTCTTGGCCCATTAGGTGGGAGGACGGGGGTCAGTCCTTTAGCTACTCTTTTCAATCTCCCCACGTCCAGAGGCCGTTGTTGGCCAAGCTGTAGAATTGGTCGTTTAATAGCCTTTCGTGCAATTCCTCCTCCCTGGCCAACTTCTTGAACATATCCTTCCCGAGGGAATCGGTAGTTCCGCGGGCCATCTCAAGATAGTATTCGTGTGCCTTCCTCTCCTCTTTGACGGCAATGGAAAGGGCATCCAGATTGTCAGCCTGAGATCCTACCTCTTCCCCTACGGACGGCTCCTTGCTGATTCTCCCCCGCTTTGCGGAAAAGCTGGTCCCGGGGTAGGCAATCCACTTGCCCTTCCCCTTAAGGGAGTCATAGAGCTGCTTTAGATGCCGGAAATGATTCATCTCAAAATCGGCCAATTGGGCAAACATATCCTTCCCCTTGGGGTTTTCCGTTTTCTGGGCCGCCCTGGAATAGAAATTATGGGCGTCTTTCTCGGCTGCCATCGCAGTTTTAATGGCATGTAGCGGGCTGCTCTCCTTTGCTTTCACCTTTCATCCCTCCTCTTATTTATGTCGACATAAATATGGGCGTATAGGGTAGGAGAGAATAGAAGCAAATTCGAAATCCTCATTTCTAAACCCTAAACATATACAAAGCCCCAACGATCAAATGACCAAAACGTTTAGGATTTGGGAATTTGGATTAAGATATTGTTTAGTATTTAGTATTTCGGCCCGCGACGAGCTTGGCTGAGTCGATTTAGGATTTATTCCTTGTTCGACTGCAGCACTGCAGCACTGCAAAACGCCTTTACCCTCTTTCCTGTCCGACGCCCTCTACTAATACTTTTCCGGCCTCACAGGCCTCTCGCAGGGCAGTAGGATGGTTTCGGATATCCCCTTTCGCCTCCACGCCTGTAAAGAGCAGCTGTCCCGCGGAATCCAGGCCTATGGCGTCGAAGAAATACTTCACGGTGAGCATGGCACCGTCGAAGAGCCGAGTTCCCCTAGTGGCTCCCACTGAGATAAAAAATCCCTTTCTCCTCCTTTTCGGTTTCTCCGGTGGCAACTTCAGGCGATACTTTCTCACCCATAAGGATTGGACACGGTCTATGAGAGCCTTCGTCCATGCCGTGACCCCATAAAAGAAGATTGGAGAAGCCAAAATGACGCAATCCGCCTCCAAAAGCTTAGGGTAGACCTTCTCCATGTCGTCATTCAGGACACACTCCCCCGTCTCGTCACAACCGTGACACTCCATACAGGGGGAAAACTGGAGCTCGGATATTCTGATCCGTTCGATTTGCGCCCCCGCTTTCTCCGCGCCCTTGAACATCTCCTCCAAAAGGATGTCCGTATTTCCCCCTCGCCTGGGACTTCCAAAAAGGCCCAGTACTTTCACCTTATCCTTCATCCCACGCTTTTCCGTTAGAGCAAAACATATAAATAATAAGAAATTGGGGTTAAACTTTCAAGGAAAGGCCATGGGGCGTTTCGGGAGTATCCAGAGAACGCCATGAGATCCCTCGCTTCAACACGTTTTGGTCTGTTTCCCGAATTCCCTTTCGCTCAGAGTGGGTTGTTCCGGTCTTCCTGGGATTCCGAACTTTGAACTTTGGCATTG
The DNA here is from genome assembly GCA_964346935.1 of uncultured Syntrophobacterales bacterium. GTDB lineage: Bacteria > Desulfobacterota > BSN033 > WVXP01. The sequence goes on along the minus strand of CAYFXP010000238.1, from coordinate 894 downwards.
ATTCTCGTATTCGTGATGATTAGGACCGAAGACGGCGGACGGCAGGCCGCGTTACAGGATCGTGGTTGTGCTCAAATTTCCTTGCTCGTGATGCGTGTTCGTGGAGCGTGTTTCGCGCTCGTGAGTTGTGCTGGTGTTCCTTTGTCATTACACATCAGCTATTTGACATTTGGCGTTCATCTTCGGGCCCGTGTCCATATCTTTCGTGCTGGTGATTCGTGACTCGTTATAGGTCTTTTTGGCATTTGACATTTGAGCTTTCCTTTTATTTTGCCTCAAACCATTAACCTTGACCTTCTCCTTAACCTTAACCTTAGCCTGCCATCTTTGTCATTTGGCATTTATCATTTGGATTTTGGACTTTTACCGGCTGTTGCCTTAATCTCTAGAGTGATTAAAGAATTTTGGCTAACCATTCTTAGTGAAGCGAAACGCCCGCAAATCCAATGTCTGAGCCGGAAAGACGATTTTTGGATTTGCAGTGAAGCGAGCTCTAAAATGGTCAAAAATTCTTTTCAGTGAGCGAAATGGGTTTTGAACAACAAGCCCTTGACATTTGCCATTTCGCCTTCCGCCTCCAACCTCTAACCTCTTTCCCCTTGCCGACTGCAACACTGTATATTTGTTCGCTCCAGGGAACCCGGCCAACAACCGGATGCGAAATGGCAGCCGCCTCACCCTCGATGGGAACCCCGCTTTTCCGGCAGATTACGCTCAGGGTCTCATGGCGTCCTTCGGAGACTCAGAGATCCTGTCATTTTGAACTGAGTTTGTTTTCTATATTTACACCCGGGAGATCAGAGGGGGGAGGGATGAAGGGATATCCAGGGGCGAAACGGTTTGGAAAGGTGCTCTTCCCCATCGTCCTAGCAATTGTGGGGCTCTTTATGCTAC